>CAIKZE010000131.1 GCA_903831825.1 uncultured Lentisphaeria bacterium
AAATTACTCGCCGAAGGCGCGACAAATTCCGGGAACGCCGGTCTCCGTACCGGCAGGCTGTTTCTCGTTCCGATCATCTGGAATATATGATGCGTTTCTTGAAAAAGCCGGTACGGAGACCGGCGCTCCCAGGGAAATGCATCACTTGCCATAAAGTTAAGCAAATCCTTTATTTTAGGCAATAACCCAATGTTTTTAAACCTTGGCGCTGTTTTTAGATAAAAGTGAACTTTCTTTTAAAATCCTTTTGACATTGATTCTTTTACAAATATTGTAATATTATAATTTAGTGCTTTTTGGGGTTAGGGAGAAGTCTGGATTATGGTCTTTGTATTTTTTTGACAACGCGATTTATCTCCTCCTAAAATACCATCAAGCGCATTCCGGCGTTCCGAAAACACGTTTATCAGTCAAAAATTAAGAAGTTAACATAGAGGAATAGAGGGAAATGGCATTTACCCCGCTCGTATCATCCCGGACGGTGACCGGCGAAACGGTCAGCTCCGGAACTCAGAGCATTGTTATCGGCGGCATCGCCAGCAATACGACTATTAACGACAGCGGCTATCAGAATATCTCTTCCGGCGGGGTGACGAATTCCGTCACTATTAACTCCGGCGGCTGGCAGCAGGTCTCGTCCGGCGGCGTGGCGAGTTCAACCACCATTAGCTCCGGCGGCAGTCAATGGATTTTTGGCGGTACAGCAAATTCTACCACTATCAATTCTGGCGGGGACATGCGTTTTTTTGGTAGCGGCATGGCAACCAATACCACCATTAACTCTGGCGGCGTAATGGCTCTCGGCATCGGAGCTTCCGCAACAAACATATACCAGCAATCCGGCGGCGCGGTTTACTTTACTACTGGCGCAACGGTTATCAACGGGATCAATACCCGTACCGATGGTCATAGTGCGTTTTCCATCGTTGATGGCGTGGCGAGTAACTTCCTGCTGGCGAGCGGTGGTTGCCTGGCAGTACAAAGCGGCCGCTCGGCAGCAAATACAATAATCGGGAATGGGGCTGCCATGAATATAGGTTCGGCGGACTACTACTACCTGAACATGACCAATGCCGGCGCGTTAACCTTAAATCTGACCGGTTTAAGCAGCGACGCGAACCTGGCATTGTACGACGCCAAAGGCAAACTGCTGAAAGCGTCAAACAATAAGAGCAACGCCAATGAAAACATCACCAGCATGGCATTGTCCGGCGGCGCTTATTACGTTAAAATTGCGCCCGCCGACGGCGGCAAGGGCACGGTTAATAACACCGGCTACACGCTGAGCAATACCGTGGATTATTTCCCGGCGGATACGGCAGGCAATACTTTCGCGGCCGCGCTTAAAGTGACTGCAAGCGGCCGGATCAGCGAATGGGTTGGTTTCGGCGACAAGGACGACTATTACAAGTTCGAACTGCAAACCGCCACCACCGTGACGCTCAACCTGACCGACATGGCTTCCAACGTGAATTTGTATCTCTACGACAGCAAAAGCAAGCAACTGGCGGCATCCGCGAAAACCGGCAACGCCGACGAGAGCATCAGCAAAACGCTGGCGGCGGGGCTCTATTACGTCAAGGCGACGCTGGCGGGAACGGACAATACCTATTACAACCTGAATTTCAATATTGATCCGGCAGCTTTCAAATCCGGCAGCCTGCGGCTGTTCGGCCCTCCCGGAGCGCCGATCAACAACGGTTCCGATGCGGCGCTGACCGGCGGCAACGACCCGCTGAAGAAAAATCAAGGGGTGCTGGCGAGCTGATGAATTTAAAGTACCTCAAGCTTCCAGCTTGAGAATCGCAAGCAGGATGCTTGCGGTACTCTATTTTCAATCGCAAGCAGGATGCTTGCGGTACTCTGCCGGTCAATATATATTGTTGTTATAGATGTCCAGGATTATTTCAGTGGCAAGCCTGGCGTCTTCGCCGGAAACCGCGGGTTTGTTATCCAGTCTCACCGCTTCGATAAAATCGGCGATAATGGCTTCGTGCCCGCCGGTATTGCTGACTAGCGGACCGGATGCCCCGCTGTGGATTTCCTTGCCGGCGGAAATGCCGGGATTATTCATGCCTCTTATCTCCCAGGTGGTGATGATGTCGTTTTTCAGCACCAGCGATCCTTTTTCAGTATGGATGGCCATTTCCGGCGGGAACCCCGGATATGCCGCGGTTGAGGCGATAATGGAGCCGATCATGCCGTCGGAATGTTTCAGAATTGCCACGCCGTGATCTTCGCCTTCCATCCGGTGCATGAACGTGGACAGCATGCTGACGGTCTTCACCGGTTTGCCGAAAAACCAGGCATAGAGGTCGATATTGTGCGAAGCCTGCTGAATAAACGGGCCGCCGCCGTCCAGCGCCTTATTGCCGCGATACGGCGCGCTGTCATAGTAGGCCTGGTCGCGATAGCATTTGACGCTGAGATCGGCGGCAAAAACTCTGCCGAACGCACCCTGTTCCAGCAGTTCCTTGACGATCATATTGTCCGGACTCAGCCGGCGCTGGTAGGCCACCGCCAGTTTCACGCCGCATTTTCTGCATGTTTCGATCATTTGGTCCATTGCCGGGATGGTGATATCCAGCGGTTTTTCGGTCAGGACGTGCTTGCCGAGTCCGGCGGCGGCGATTGCCCAGACATGGTGCGCCGCATTGGGCGCGGCGACAATCACCGCGTCATAATCAGCTTTGACGCTTTCCAAATCCGGCGCGACTTCAAAACCCGGCGGCGCCCATGACGGCATCCGGCCGCCGCGCGAAACGGCGGCGACAATTTCCGCGCCTTCGACATTGCCCGCCGCTTTATGATAAGTGGCGGAAATATTGCCGGTCCCGATTATTACAAACCTGAATTTTTGCTCTTTCATCTGAATTCCCCGCATTTAAGCTCATTTGAAACTTTTTTTAATCCCGCAGGCGCGGGAAGACACAGAGACACAGAGAAATCCTTTTTACCACGAAAAAAGACAAATACCTTTCACCATGAAGAGCATGAAGGTAATGAAGGGCCGTACAATGGACGACGATATTATTTTAAACTTCAATTTCTTCATGTTCTTCATGGTGAAACGGTTTTTCTTATCCTGTATATCCCTGTTAAAATACAAATTTCCATATGATTAAATTAGCATAATATAGCTTTTATTTTAAATATAGAAATCATCTATTTTTCTATTTCCGTGATTTAAAAATTAATTTTCAACATTAATGTTATATCCGGCATTAACCTTTAAATTTTGGTAACAGGATTCATGAACAAGTTTTTGGCGGGAATAATTTCATTTCTGATTTTTACTTGCGCGGCCGTCGGAACGACTCTATATCCGGAACCGGGGATCCCGATCCTCGCCTCTCCTGAAATCGGCGGCAAAGTCATCTCATTTACGGAAGGCAATGCCGAATATGAGATTGTCGCGGTTCAACGCTGCATGTTCCGCCAGCATCCTTTCGGGCGATATTTCGATTTCAATAAAGTGAAACTCGCCAACGGCCAGGCCGGCTGGATATGCCCGGAACTCCGGCTGGTCAGTCAAAACGGCAAGCAAACAATTGACCGGGTTCCGCCCGATAACTTTAATTATAAAGTCGCCGCGGCAATCTGCGCTTTGATTATTCTGGTCATCGCTTTTTATTTCATCGGCGACAAGTTTTTTCCGCAACAAATGCCGCGGCTCGGGTTGAAAAAGGTTTCACCCGTTGAACAAACCATCGGCTTGCTCACGCTGCTGGTGCTGACCAGATATCTGCAACTTTTGCTGATGCTGTCCTGCGACAGCAGCCTGGTTACGCTGGCTCCGGACGGCAATACTTACTTCAACATGGCCCATGATATCGTAAATCTCAATTTCAACAATCCATGGGACCGGTCCATCGGCACCTGTTTTGTTTATATTCCATTCATTTGGCTGTATCCGGCGGCCAAATCATTTTTAGATGTCGCGCCGCAGCTTTCGGTTTTTAACGGCTTTGTGCTGATGCCGCTGTGCTTCGTCATGGGGTTCCTGATTATCCGCAAAGTCTGCGGGTCGGAATTCAAAGCTTTTTTTGCGACGCTGCTCTGGATAATCATCCCGTTCTTTTACTTCAATGTCCAGGAATTTGACCGGGAGATATTTGGCGCGCTTATCGGCTTTCCGCAGTTCCATTTCAGTTGGCGGCTTTACTCGCTGCACCAGGCGTTCGGTTATAATGACCTGATAGACACGTCTTCAACGTTTTTTGTTTTCCTGACAATCTTTCTGGCATTGTTCATGCCGCCGCGCCGGCAGCTTGTCGTGGTGGTTTCGGCATTATTCGGGGTTATCTGCCTGGTTCGCCTGAATAATATCTTTTTTGCTCCGCTGCTGGCCTTTATTTTCTGGCGCCGGCTGAATTCAGGCTGGAAAACCCGGCCGCAGATATTGCGTTACATTGCCGGCAGTTTAATATGTTTTCTGGTCGCGTTTTCTGTTCAGTTCGTTTTCAACAAACTGCACGTCGGCTCTTTCCTGACGTTTCCGTATGTGCTGGTGGGAAACGGCACGGAAAAGGGTTTCGTGCTGGCCATGCTTCCGCTGCACACAAAATTTCTGATCGGCTGCAGCTTTCTGTTTTTTGTGCTGGGCGTCTGGGGGATGATTTTCTGCAAAGACCAATACTGCCGGAATTTTCTAATCCTGATGGCTGCGCCGACCGCCATCTTCTTTTGCGGCCATGTCTCCACCGGCACCGATCCGATCCGTTTCATTTTAAGTATTTACCTGCCGCTTCTCGCGGCATTCGTCTGTGCCGCGCCGTGGCGGGAATTGAATCGCATTCAAATCTCGTTTTTAGCCGTCATTTTTGCCGTGAGCATTTTTTTCTATCAGCCGCTTTATTTCAAATGGCTCATTCTGCCGTCGCAGATTCCGGGAAATTATTTTTGCGGAATAATGGCGCTTGGCCTGTGCGCCGGGATTCTTTTGCATCTCATCCACGACCGTAAATTCATGCTGTATGCCGGAGTTTTCATGCTGCTGTATTACCTGAACAGCCCCTGGCTGCTGCTGGCCGCATTAGTCATTTTGACGACATTCGCCGCGCTTGATTTTATCCTGACGGAGGTCAAACCCGGCATTCAAAAAATAATCGCCGGACGGCAATAATTTTCCCCGCGGATTTGTCCTTTTGTCAGGCATCCGGTATTGAACATATTCTCGCACGGAGACACAAAGGCACGAAGCGGGAAAAATATCCAATATTCAACAAGGAATATCCAATGTCCAAGTGGAAAGCGCAACAGCCGGGATATTCATTACAATCTTGCCATGAGTTCCGGAGGAACGCCTGGTCTTGCAGCAACGGATTTCAATCCGTTGTATTGACGCCCCCAAAATGAACGAGTTCCATAGGAACAAAACATATAAATCCGTGGCAGCAAATCAAGGCATTTCATCAATTAATTTGGCAATAAATCAAGGCATTTTATCAAAAAAATTGGCAATAATACAAGGTATAGCAATGATATTTATGGCAATAATACAAAGCATAGCAATGATATTTATGGCAGTAATACAAAGCATAGCAATGATATTTATCATGGCCTGTACGACCGTAATGTTCGCGCCGGCGCGAACACCCTCAATCGCCGGGCGGCTTGCGTTCGCTGCTCCTTGAACTGCGTTCAATTCCTAAGCTCGCGGGCGCACGCTGTGCGCCTATCATCCCATGCGGGATGCGCTAATCATCTTGCAGGCTTTCACCGTGTTCTGCATCAGCATGGCGATGGTCATGGGGCCGACGCCGCCGGGAACGGGGGAAATCATGGCGGCTTTGGCCGCCACTTCGCCATATTTGACGTCGCCGACCAGCTTGTAGCCTTTGCCGGACGCCGGATCTTCAACCCGGTTGATGCCGACGTCAATTACCACGGCTCCGGGCTTGATCATATCGGCGGTGACAAATTCCGGTTTGCCGATGGCGGCAATCAGGATATCCGCCTGACGGGTGTATTCCGCGATGTTTTTAGTGCGGGAATGAATGACCGTCACCGTGGCGTCAGCGCCCTTACCTTTCTGCACCAGCAGCGCCATCATCGGTTTGCCGACGATGTTGGAACGGCCCAGAATCACGGCATGTTTGCCGGCGGGGTCAACCCCGCTGCGCTCCAGCATAACCATCACGCCGTAAGGGGTGCACGGAAAAAAGCCGTCGCGTCTGCCGGTCAGCATTTTGCCGACATTCAGCGCGTGGAAGCAGTCAACATCCTTCGCCGGAGAAATGGCTTCGATGATTTTTTCCTCGTCGATCTGCGGCGGCGGCGGGGATTGAACCAGAATGCCGTGGATTTTCGGATCATGATTGAGCCGCTCGATCAATGCCAGGACTTCCGCCATGGTCGCGTCTTTGGGTAGCACGACTTTTTCGGAATAGATGCCCAGTTCGGCGCATTTTTTGACTTTCATGCCGACATAGACCTGGGATGCGGGATTTTCCCCGATCAGCACTACTGCCAGTCCGGGCTGAAGGTTTCGTTGCGCAATCAGCGCCGCCACTTCCGCGGCGGTTTCATCATTTACCTGTGCGGCAATCGCCTTTCCGTCAATTATTTTAGCAGACATATCTTGAAATCCTTTTGTTTTTTGCATGATTTTTTTGATTCATGGGTTAATATTAGATAGAATGAAAATTAAGTCAAATCCGTTTTCGGGATTTTAACGTGAATCCTGAATCCGGAAAAAGGTTCAACCCGCCCCGGCAAGCGGAAATTGCATTGACGAAGATCTTTTTAACAAAAACCTTATTTCCAGCCGCTGACGGCTGCATTTATACTCTATAAGGTTGAAAATTTAAAATAGACGAGTCGGATTGTGGATTGGATTTTTTCGATCCGACTGACAGGCGATATGAATATCGCCGGAAGGAGGAACGGAAAAATACAGCCGCAAGATACTCGTCCCGCGGACGCGGGATTGCGATCTTTTGAGTTTGGATTCGCACTCTTCGAGGCCTTCGATACCCCGGTATCGGCAGCCTCTCAGAATACGAACCAATTCTCAAAATCTTCGCAATCTATTTTAAATTTTCAACCTTATAGAGTATAAGAAAAATAAGCACAAAATTATGAAACTGCGCATACTGGTATATAATATCGCCTACGGAACCGGCAGTCCCGGCAGCATTCATCGACGGCTGCTGACCGCGCACCGCTACCTGAAGACGAACAGCGAACATTTTGAAAAGGTATCGGACTTTATCGAAAGCAGCAATGCCGATATCGTCGGACTGGTGGAAGCCGATTCCGGCTCCTACCGTACCGGCTACCGCGACCAGATCGCGGAACTGGCGGCACAGTTGAAACATTACCATTTCGGCTCGGTCAAATACGGGGAAAATTCCATTTCCAGAAACATCCCGATCCTTAACAAGCAGTGCAATGCGTTGCTGACCAGAGAGTTAAGCGCTGAATCCAAGCTGCATTTTTTGAGCCGGGGGATGAAAAAACTGGTGATCGAGGTGGATGTCAACAACGTAAAAGTATTCGTGGTCCATCTTTCGCTGCGCAAAGCGGTCAGGGTCAGGCAACTGTCGCTGCTGGCGGACTTGATTCCGGCCAACACCCCGGTAATCGTGGCCGGCGATTTCAATACCATGTCCGGTTCGGAGGAATTGCAGGATTTTATGCGGGATACCGGACTGATTAATCCGAACCGCGCGGAACTGCCGACCTATCCCGCCTGGAAACCGAAGAGGCAGCTCGACTATCTGCTGCATTCCAAGGAGATCGTGCCGGAATACTTTGCCGTTCCGCAGGTGGACTTTTCCGACCACCTTCCGCTGATTATGGATTTCAAAGTGAAAAAGCGTTAAATTTATGGCATGTTTCAAAAGGTAGTTGACACTTTTATGTCATAACACTCTGATAAAATAAAGCAAAACAGTCAAAATAAGCTCCGGCGGAGCGATACATATTGTAGCACCGGACTTTAGTCCGGTGAATAATGATAATATAAATTT
>CAIKZE010000132.1 GCA_903831825.1 uncultured Lentisphaeria bacterium
ATCAAGGCGACTAAGGCTGAGTTAAAAAAACTAGCCGTGATCCACAACGATACGCTTGGAAAGTGGAACTACACCATCATGCCAAGAGCAGAGGGAGCCGGGCAGTAGAAAATGTGATTTTGTTTTTGTGTCGATCCTTATATCAAGATTTATTTGCTGCCGCAGCGACGTAATCATTGCGGCAATAGAAATAATTATCCCAAGTTGATATTTTGCTATTGACATGTTGCAGAATATCACTTATAATATAATTGAATCGATTCAAATAATGTTGTTTTACAGCCGGGATAAGGGAATTGCGATGGTTCCTCTTGGCAAAGAACTGGATCTGGAATCCTTTAAGCAGTCCGTTGCAACTTTGCGACGGATTTAGATTTTAAATTAAATAATTAAACCGGAAACTTTTAACAAAATATTTTTTCAGATATATGAAGAAGCTGGAGACAAATATGCAAAAAGAAGATGCTCTTCCTATCAGCGGTACTTTTTTAGATGAAATCAGTTATGATATACCACATCAAAACTGGGGTTATGACGAGTGGGATAAGGATTTTCAGGCTATGAAAAGCGCCGGCATCGACACCGTCATCATGATAAGATGCGGATTGAAGCGCTGGATGACATATCCTTCAAAGGTTCTTTCAAAACATCAGGGCTGTTATATGCCAAGCCTTGACCTTGTAAGATTATTTCTCTCGCTTGCAGAGAAATACTCAATTTCCTTCTATTTCGGCACCTATGACTCTGATCACTTCTGGACTCATAAAAATCATGAACAAGAGGTGGAACTTAGTATGAGGGTTGTGGAAGAAGCCTGGAAACTTTATGGCGATTCGCCGGCATTCAAAGGATGGTATCTCTGCTGGGAAACGGGTTCTCTATCCGCTTCGCCTGATGTCGCATCTCTTTATTCCAGAATCGGAAAACATTGCAAAGAATTATCCGGCGGCTTGCCGGTAATGATTTCACCATTTATCGACGGCTGCAAAGGCGTAAGTCAATATAGCGCAGAAATAAAGAACGCCAACGGCACTGTTTCCACAGCCCAGCATGAAAAGAAATGGGATGATATAATGAGCACAATCAAGGGTTCGGTGGATATTGTGGCATTTCAGGACGGGCATACGGAATATTCCGAATTGCAGGAATTTCTCGCCATAAACAAGAATCTGGCGGACAAGTACAGCCTTAGATGCTGGACAAATTCTGAAACATTTGATCGTGATATGCCGATAAAATTTCTGCCTATCAAATGGGAAAAGCTTCTGCTTAAGCTGAAAGCCGCAAAAGCTGTTGGATTTGAAAAAGCAATAACTTTTGAATTTTCACACTTTATGAGCCCTAACTCTTGTTATCCACAGGCGCATGGTCTGTTCAAAAGACATGCTGAATATTTCGGAGTGTGTAGCAATATAAACCTTATATAAGTAAAAAAGCACGAAATAAAAGGGATTGAATCATGAGTATGCTAAAAAAGCCGAAAAAGGTATGGTCGAAATTATCAAGTTCCTGCTCGAATTTCACACTTATTGAACTCATGGTCGTCATATCGATCATTATAATCTTAATTTCCATGCTTCTTCCTGCATTGAAAGGGGCAAGAGATCGAGCCAAGACGACATTTTGCGGGAACAATCTCAAAACACAATATTTCGCTTTGATCACGATAGCCGACGACAGTGACGGCTATCTGCCATGGGGCAGTATTGCGGATAAAAGTAACCCATATTGGCCGACATATTCATACAACCACGCAGCTTTGATGTACAAAAAAAATTACTTGAAAAATCTGAATGTGTTCATGTGCCCTTCCGCTACCGCTGATCCCGTGAAAAATGAGGCAGGAGAACTTTACAATCCCAGTTCCAGCGACCCCCTGTGCAAGAACAAGTGCTCGTACATGGGCAACTATAGGTTGATGGGGTTTTCCGGATGGGGCGCTGCAACGCCTCCGACTTGTCTTTTGATAAAACTCGATTCCATAGGCAACTCCAGCCGAAAGGTAGTCTACGTTTGCGGAAGCATGGACAGCTTGTTCAATACGACGGTTAGCAGTTGCGCTGGAGGAGGAGTGAATTGGTCCACATACTGGTCAAGTTCTGGTGGCTGGAGTGCCACCCGTCCCGCCATAAGGCACTCGCAAAGTACGCAAATAGCATGGCTTGACGGACATTTGTCGCTTGAAAAAACAAGGAATCTCCAGAGTGATACTTGCTGGTCGAAATAAGCGATGAATAGTGTGCTGGTGAACCAGAACAAGGGAAATAAAACTATTAAAACTTATAGTCTTGAAATTGGTTCCCGCAAATTAATACAAAACCGAATAAACCTATTAAGAGAAAGAAATGGGGACCATGGGAATTTTTAAGTTAGTAACAGTAGCTTTAACTGGTTTGCTATGGAGTACTGCATGTGGGCAAGAATCAATCGGAGCGAAGTCTGACGGAAAACAGAAGATGTTGAGTCTTGCAAAAGACAATAGAACAGATTATGTGATAATGGTTTCTCCAGGCGACATTGCAGCGAATACGGCGGCAAAGGAATTGGCGCAACATTTAAAGGCGGTAACGGGGGCGGAATTTCCTGTCATGAAGCCGGAACAAGTTAAATCCGCCCCTGTTATTGCGGTAGGGGCCTCGGCAGCGAAGAAACTGTCGCCCAATCTGGATATTACCATCTCAAAGCTCGGCAATGATGGCATCGTCATTAAAACTTGCGGCTCAAACCTCGTCCTCACCGGGGCGGAAGGAGCAAAACGAGGAACGCTCTACGCCGTCTATGAATTCCTAGAGGGTACCGTCGGCGTACGCTGGTGGACTTCCAGGGAAAACTTCATTCCCAGACGGACAAATCTGGAGATACCTTCGCTGGATATAATCTATGTGCCGAAATTCTGGAGCCGTGAGGTCTTTTACAAGGATGTACTGGAGAACCCTGTCTTCGCCACCATATCCAGGAGCAACGGGGAGTGGGAGAAAATACCGGCGGAATACGGAGGACGATGCTCCATAGTCGGGCATGTGCACACCTTCTATAAATTCCTCCCATCCGCCAAGTACTTCAAGGAGCATCCTGAATGGTATAGCGAGATTGGCGGCAAGCGGGTAGGTGAGAACGCGCAACTCTGCCTGAGCAACGATGAAATGCGCAGGGAGTTTACCAGAGTCGCGCTGGAGCAGTTGAGGAAGGAGCCCGACGCCCGTATGTTGGCGGTGTCCCAGAACGACTGCTTAAATCCCTGCCAGTGCCCCGCCTGCCTCCAACTTGAGAAGCAGGAGCGCTCCCCGAGCGGCCCGATGCTCAAATTCGTCAACCAGGTGGCCGAGGACATTGAAAAGGAATTCCCTGACATATACGTGCTGACCCTGGCCTATCAGTATACGCAAAAGCCGCCGTTGACGATAAGGCCGAGAAAGAACGTTATCGTCCAGCTTTGCACCGTAGACTGCTCATTTTTGCAGCCGTTGGCCACCGGGCCGCAGAACGAAGCGTTCAGGAAGGATATCGAAGCCTGGAGCGCGATCGCCCCGCAACTTTTCATCTGGAACTACACGGCAAACTTCTTCAACTACATCCTGCCGCATCCGAACATACGCATCCTCGGAGCCAACGCCCGCTTCTTCGCGAACCACAAGGCGATAGGACTTTTCGAGCAGGGCGATGCCGGCTCCGCCTGTGGCGACTTCGTCGAACTGCGCGCATGGCTCCTCTCGCATCTTATGTGGAACCCTTCACTTGACGAAAAGGCGCTCTTCAAGGAGTTCATGGACGGTTACTACGGAGCCGCCTCCATGCCGCTCATGCAATATCTCGACGTAATCCATGACGCGGCGGAGGGCCGCAAGGTATATTTGAAACTCTATATGGCGGATGTCAGATGGCTCTCGTTGAAGGAGCTGAACCAGGCGGACAAACTTTTCGACGAAGCGGCGCGTTTGGTCAAGGACGATCCAGTATTGAGCCGCAGGGTGAGAAAGGCAAGAATGTCGCTGGACTTCGCCTGGATCAAACAGTACAAAGCGTTGAGGTTCGAGGCGAAAGCTGGAGGAATGACGTTCCAAGGCCCGTCAACGGCGGCGATAGCCGCGCGTTGTGGTGATTTTCTCAAGTCCGCCGCCGAGTTCGATGCGAAGTATTACAGTGAAACCAGGCTCTTAAAAAAGATCGAGCCAGGACTTAGACATCGCTTTGACACGGTGCCGCCAAAAGAGTGTGAAGGGCTGGCCGAGGACGAGTGGTTCTCCGTTGCCGCTGAGGACTTCGAGCTTTGGGGTGGCGGGACTTTTGTCGAAGACCCGAAAGCCTCCGCTAAAATGGCCGTGAATGTCAAGATATCCCGCGACAGGCCCGGGAGGGTGGCGCAGTATCGAATACATCCAATGTTAAAGGGATTGCGGTGCTACGCAGTCGTCCGCTGCGCTTTCAAGGAGAGGGCGAAGAAGGACGGTGTCGCTTTCGAAACCGGCATTGGCAACAGCAATCCCAGGCGCGACCGCCCCATTCCTGTCCAGGTCGCGAGCACGATGGATAGCGAATACCACACATACGACCTGGGAATCTGCGGTCCGGAGGACAATTTGGTCTGGATTGGCCCAGTCGCCAACAAGGACATCGAGGCGGTGTACCTGGATAGAGTATTCTTTGTGAGGTAGAAGTCGAGATATGGATGTTTTTATTAAAATCAGGAAATTTAAATCGAGTCCGTCCGTGAAAATATAAATATTTAATAATGATAGAGACGAACTGTTTTTACAATGATATAATCCCATGCGAACAAGTTCATAAACTTTTGAATTTTCACACTTTATGAGCCCTAACTCTTGTTATCCACAGGCGCATGGCCTGTTCAAAAGACATGCTGAATATTTCGGGTTCCTGACAGAATATTAAAAATATGGGGAAATAATTGACCCAAAATTGATGGTTTGCTATTGACATGCAGCCCAAGATCGGTTATAATCATAATATGATTGAATCGATTCAAAACAAAGTGAGATATTATGCCGGTAACGATTAAAATGATTGCGAAGGAAATGAGGCTGGCTGTAGGGACGGTCAGTCAAGGGTTGAGAAACGATCCCAGAATTGCCGAGGCAACTAAAAGAAGAGTAGTACAAACCGCCCATGAAATGGGCTATGTGCTTTCAGACTTCGGAAGGGCCTTGAAATCCGGCAAAAGCAATATTATTGGATACTTTTTGATTGATATTACAAAATCATTTTATGCTGACATTATGAAAGGAATCGCGCGGGAAGCAACCTCTAACAACTATGGCGTGTTATTTTCCGCCCCATTGCAGGAATATGCAAACGAAATAGCCCAAATAAAATATTTTGAACAGAAAAGAGTGGAAGGAATAATTATCTCCGGTTGCGAACCTGAAACCTGGGAATACCTCGAACGGCTGAATAAAAACGGCATTCCGGTCATTGTTTGCGGGGATTATACTAAAAAGAGCAATATTGAAGAAGTTGTTACAGATGATTTCACGGGCGGACAAATCGCCGCGGAACACTTCATAAACCTGGGACACCAGAAGATGGCTTATTATAATCCGGAAAAAAAATTCAATTACCGTTTAAACGGATTTACAGATACAGTAATAAATACAAAATTGCCGTCTCCTGTGGTATGTGACTCCAAAGATGGGTTAAAAAAATCACTGAGTCAGGCCAACAGGCCTACCGCGATATTTGCATACAAAGACCTTGACGCATTAGAGGTAATGGAAATCGCCAACAGTATCGGATTGAAAGTTCCGGAAGAGCTTTCTGTCATTGGTTATGATGATGATGTGTACTCTGCTTTTAAAAGTATAAATTTGACTACTTTAAGGCAACAGAAAAATGAAATCGGTAAATTGTCTGTAGTCAATCTCCTTAAAAAAATTAATGGAGAAAAAATAAAAACCACGTTACTCAAACCGGAACTGATAATAAGAGGTTCCACTAGCCGGAAAGGAGGCTGAATCAGACTTATGGCTATTAACGTTACTGAAGTTGAAATGGACGAATTGCAGGTTTAATAGATAAAAATGGGATATCCGGAAGCAACTTTTGTAAATATCAGCGGGGAGACGCAAGTTCTTCGGTATTATCTATGAAACCCTTTAAAACAGTAAGGTAGGAGAAAAAATGATGAAAACATATAAATTTACACTCATTGAATTGCTGGTCGTAATTTCGATCATTGTAATTTTAATTTCTCTTTTGATGCCGGCCCTTAATTCGGCTCGAAGAAAAGGTAAAGAAATTGTCTGTGTCGGCAACTTAAAACAAACAGGAATCGCAACCTGTAATTATGTCGGCGACTTCAGGGACAATTACCCGCCTTATAAAGGCTCCTGCACCGGGAGCTATGGAACATTTACCGTCTTTCAGACGCTTCGCCCATACGCCGGGTGGAAAACAGTGCTTTACGGCAATGACAATTACGTAAATGAAAAAGCGCTTTCGACCAACACGGTCTGCCCGCTGGACCTTACTCCATATCTGGCCAAAGGCGATGACCCTTATGGTCTAGCTGCAACAGAGTATCGCCAGGCGAGCTATGCCTGTGCAGTTTATCTTGGTAACTATAAAGTATCAAGACTTCCCAGTAATTATGTCATATTTGCAGAAGGAACTAAAGCAACTTATTGGGGAATGTACGGCTTCGCGGGTAATAGCACCAGTTATCTGTATTTGGCAGACGGCGTGACGCCGAGCCTGCTTGATTTGCGTCATGATAAAGGCGCCGTTTATCTTTTCGCTGACGGCAGCGTGAAATGGCTCCCATGGCTGGCAAATGTAAAAATACCACCGATCACACTATAGGATACTTTTATGAAGACGTTTGGAAATACCCTTGTTCTTTCAGTATGTATTCTTACCGCATGTATTTTACCATTAAATGCGGACAATACGAATAACCCACCCAACTCCTACTCAGAGGTAAAGATTCTTGCGCAAAAATGGCAGACAACACAAGAAATCGAAACTGATTTTGATGATTTATTATCCTCAAAGAACATAAAAGGGCAGGTTGATGAAAATTCTATTAAAATCTGCCAATTTTATGAAAAAGAAAAAAGAAAAGACGCAAACCCGATTCCTTACAATTATAATCGTGAAAATAAGAGATTAATATTAGAAATCGCCGCGGAGCCGGATAATGAGAAAGCTTTAAAAACTTATCGAGTATATTTTAACATAAACGGCGGTAATACTTCCGATAAACATTCTCAAACCTCAAAAAACATTCTCCCCAAACTTCTTCCCAATGATGCTTCGTATATCTTTTCAATAAATTCCGGACTCAAAGGTAAAAGTGAAAAAACTGAAAGTAACGTTTTCCCGTTTGAAATACCTGCCGATTATAATACTGGTTTTATTTTATTAACCGCCCTGCCCGGGGTATACGGGAATTATAGTTTCCGGGTATTGCCGTCATCTTACCGATTCAGCATTTGGGTTAAAGGCAAAGCGCTTAATACTTCAGACTGGAACATGCGGATAATTGCGGGATGGTGGTCTGAGAAGGAGAAAAAATTTCTTATGCCATTTTCTGAAACAACAGTCAAAGAAGTCAGAGGCATATCAGAATTTGACTGGACTAAATTCGAGAAGGTTTTTACCCCGCCCCTGAACACTGATTATGTTTATTTTATAATATTCTTAAATAAATCATGCAAGGGAGGAACTATGTGGTTGGACAAACCTGATATTGCAATAATCGATTTGCCCCGGTTGGATAATCTATCTTATGACGGAGAAGAAAAGAATGTTAAATAGAAAAATATTGACAGGTATATTATACTTTATCCTGGTTTTTCAGCTTAGCGCGTTAAATATTGTCAAAGATCAAAAAGCAATGGCAATTATTGTAACCAGAAACAATCCTTCCGTCTTGGAACTTATCCCCGCAAGAACTGTTCAAGAATATGTGAAAAAAATTACGGGCGTTGAGCTTCAAATTTCAGAAGAAAAAGAAATTATAAATTCAGACTCCAATTTAATAATTGTCGGAGATTGCGAATTTCTAAAGAAACAAGGCGTTGATATGTCCGTTTTAAAAAGAGACGGCTATCATATAATCTCAAATTCGAAATATCTTGTTCTGGCGGGACGGGACAAATGCGATCCGGCCGGCGGCAGCGATATTAACTTCATGATGATCAATAATGTGTGGGGAACATTGAATGCCGTCAATGTTTTTCTTGAGGATTATGCAGGCGTCCGCTGGTTTATGCCGGGCAAGGACGGAGAAGTATTTAAAAAAGCGGCGGATTTATCTATTCCGGACAATATTAATCTAACGGAAACGCCTTTTTTCTGGTGGGCCCGTGGTTGCTATGCATATACGGCATTGGGCCGGGATGCTTTATGGAGCCGGCGCAATTCTATCCGGATGGGAATATTATGTCCGTCAATACCAGGACGCTCAATCTTTCACAGTTGGCGCATATTAATGCCGGCGGAAGAATATTTTAAACCGCATCCGGAATATTTTAGAATGCTGCCTGACGGGAGTCGCTCCGCCTGGGAAAATATGATATGCACATCAAATAAGGATGTGCCGAAAATCGCAATTGAAAAAATAAAAAATCTCTTTGACAAGGGTTATGAAATAATGGTGCTTGGACAGTCAGACGGATATAACAGATGCCTTTGCCCGAATTGCGAAGCTCTGGATCAATACCGCGACCAGGATGGAATTGGAGTGGGGGTTAAGGATAAACCATGCGAGCGAATTCACTTATTTAATTATGAAATTATTAATTCTTTATCAAAATCGTATCCGTCAAATTATATCATGATAAATGCCTACGGCCCGATTTTGTATCCATCCGCGAAAATTAACAGCTATAGCGGCAATACCATTTGCAATGTTGCGCCGGCAACCCCGGAAAATATAAAGATGTGGCAAGATAAAAGTAAAATTAAAAAATTTTCATGCTGGTTTTACTGGTGGCGTCAACAAGGCGGCGTTCGAACAACTCTTTTCCCCGTCTATTCGCCTTATAAAGTGGCAGATGAAATAAAAAATGCAGCCAGAATTGGCATTATAGGCGCCACTTTTTGCTTTGGGGGAGAAAACTTTGGAAATGAAGGGCCGTCTTATTACGTGTTAGGTCGTCTTTTACGCAATCCGGATATAAATGTCCAGGCTGTCTTAAATGAATATTATCAGTTGTTTTATGAAGATGCCGCCAATATTATGCAGGAATATTTTGAAACGCTTTATCCCATGATGGATAAGGCCGCGGAAGTTAAGCCGGCAGGCGACAGCATAGTTTATTTTGATAAACTTAATTCCGCATACCCGGTGAAGCAATTGGGGAAATGCAAAGAACTTTTAGAGAAAGCGCTGGCAAAGACACAAGATGAAAAAATCAAAAAGCGCGTCCGCTTATCTGAATACAATCTTCTCTATACAATTTATACTCTTGACTGTTATGTCAAATATAAAGAATATAGAAAAAATCCGTCTATTGCCAATTTAAATAATCTGGAAACGGCCGTAAAAAACCGTGAAGATTATATTTCTCTGCTGTTTTCGCCGGAAGAAGTGAAAAAGCAATCAGGATTACCAACTCCGTTTGAAACTTTTGGTAAAAACGGAGTGTTATACGGCAATGATAATGAACTGGCGATTCCGTTCAAAACCGACTTTCAGAAATTAAAGGGTAAAAAGGATCCTTTAAAAATACCGGAAGCTATTATTAAAAAGGCTGATATCTCGCCGCTTCCTGATGGCAAGCTAAAGAATGCCTGCTGGCAGAACGCCGTTGAACTGACAATGTTTAACCAACTGGATCTGGCGCCGTCCACTCGAACAATCGCTAAAGCCGCATACGACAATAGCAATGCATATTTTGCCTTCAAGTGTGACGAGCCTGAAATTCAAAAAATAAAAATGCCTCAAAAAAATCGCAATGATGATATATGGGCTCAGGACTGTATTGAAATATTCATTATGCCTCAAAAAAAATCATCTGATATTTTCCATTTTATTTTTGCCCCAACCGATGAAGGGTCTGTAAATCTCTGGGAGGCGAAGCAAAATAACCATCAGACAGATTTGTCTTATTCTTCCAAGTGCAAAACATCTTGTTCCATTAATAAAGATCAGAAATACTGGACCCTGGAAATATCGATCCCGCTTTCTGCCCTTGGCATAGACAATATAAATTATAATGATGTATGGCGAGTCGGTTTATACCGCAGCAGATTTGTCGAGAAGAATGTGGAGTTTATGGCATGGTCTCCAACCTTGTGCACAAATTATGCAGTGCCTGAGAGATTCGGTTTTTTTATATTCAATTGACAAGTAACACATCAATTTGTGCGAGTTAAAAGTATGATTATTATCAGAGATTTTCAGAATGAAAATGCCGCTCGGGTTTCGGAAATAATTATTGCGGCTTTTAAAGGTTTTCTGGGCGACAAGTTTGATGAAATGGTATCGTATTTCAGTCCGGAAGAGTTAATCAAAGAGGCCTGCACAAAGAACAAATTCAATGTGTCAAAGATTTTTGTCGCGGAGGAAAGTGGAACTGTTGTGGGCGTGGTAAAAGTTACGGCAGGCGCCAATGGTTTGGGAATATTCGATTATGTCGGCGTTGATCCTAAATGCCAGACGCATGGAATCGGGTCGCTTTTGATGAAAAAAGCTGAAGAATTTTGGGCGGAGCACAATCAGCGAAAAATAAGCACCTGTGTTTCAGCGCACAATAAAAAGGCAATTATGTATTACCTGAAACATGACTTTATTCCTGAAGGCTATTGCAGAGATCATTTCTTTGAAGGAGTTGATGAGATTATATTGGGACGTTTCCTGAAGAATAAAGTTTCTATAATATAACAATAGTGATTCCATTATTTTTGCGGAGGATACTGAAAAATATTGAAAAAAGTTGAATCGCCGCTTGACGCGAAACTAGTTTCGTAATATAATAAAGACATGGACAAATTAAGAAATGAAAAGCATGTCAGGCATGATGCCTGTTGAAAATTGACAGGCGGGGCGTAAAAAGACAATGAAAGAAATAAATATAAACGATATCGCAAAGAAACTCGGGATCGCCAAATCGACGGTTTCAAAGGCGCTGAACAACCGGTCAGACGTCGGGGAAAAGACTAAAGAACGCGTCAGGCAGCTTGTTGAAGAACTCAATTATGCGCCGAATCATTTTGCGCAGGCTCTCAATTTCCGCAAAAGCAGGATTGTCGGCATAATCATGCATGATGAACTGCACGAAGAATTCTTTGCCCAGGTTGTCTGGGTTATTACGGTTGAATTGCAGCAGCATGGCTATGCCGCGATTTTCGCCTCGTCACAAAAATCCGCAATGCAGGAAAAAGCGATCATCAGGGATCATGTAAACCGTTTCATGGACGGATTCATCCTGGTTCCCTGCGCCGGAACCGACGTCCAGTTTATCAATGACATCATCAGTCAGGGATATAAGCTCGTGACAGTGGATAATTATGTGAAAGGGATCAATGCTCCTTTCATCGGGACTGACTTTGCCAAAGGATCATATCTTGCGACCAAATACCTGCTTGATTCCGGACACCGGCAAATAGGCCATCTCGCCGGGCCGGAATGGGCGGCCAGCACTAAAGAGCAGGCGAAGGGATATCAAAAAGCGCATCTTGATGCCGGGATTGAGTTTCGCAAGTCCCTGACCATGAACTGTGAATATAATGAGTCTGATGCGAAAGATAAATTTATGAGGTTGAAAACACAGAATCCGAAGATGACCGCCATCCATTGTGCCGGAATCGCCATGACGAACGGAGCGCTGTCCGGAATATCCGACTTGGGGTTGTCTGTTCCCGGAGATATTTCAATTGTGGACTATGGAAGCACTTCATTCATCTCCTCGATAAACCAGAAAGCCGCTGAAATCGGAAAGACCGCATCGAAAGCGCTTCTTGATTTAATTAACGGGAAAAGTGTTTCAAACAAGTCCATTATTGCACCTGAACTGGTAATCAGGAATTCATGTCGGCAATTAAATAAGTCATAAAAGTGTTTTTTTGCCATTTTACGAAACTGGTTTCGTAAAATAGTAAAGTTTAATGTTGAAAGGATTAGATGCGGCGGCGCTGGAGCAATCCCAGTAGCGGCAGGAGATTAATCACCAGATATTATGTAAGAAACAGCAGGGTCAAAAAAGAAAATGAATACTGAAGGGAACAGATAAACAAAAAGGAATAAAAATATGTTTATAGACATCCATGTTCACATAAGAAAAGTTCCGGGCTTTCCGCGAGGAGGGAAACCGGCCTATGCCACTCCTGAACAGCTTATTGCCAGATATGATAATTTACAGATTGAAAAAGGTATTTTATTGCCAGGAGTTAATCCTGAATGTAGTTATGTGCCGCAGTCCAATGAAGAGGTCATTGAAATAGCTCAGACAACTGGCAGATTTATTCCTTTCTGCAATGTTGATCCTCGCAGTTTGAATAATTCGTGGCTTTCACCGCTTGGTGATATGTTAAAATTCTATAGGGATCAGGGGTGCAAAGGCATAGGGGAGGTCTGTGCGAATTTGCACTTTCTCGACCCGCTGGTGCAAAATCTTTTTAAAGGCGCGGAAGAAGCTGATATGCCGTTGACATTCCACATTGCTCCTGAAATGGGCAATAATTACGGATTGTTTGATCAGCCAGGCTTGCCGCAACTTGAAGAATCTTTAAGACGCTTTCCGGAGTTAAAATTCTTTGGACATTCCCAGGCGTTCTGGTCAGAAATAAGTGTTCTGGAATCTGCCTATGACCGGTGGATTTATCCTGCTTATCCAATAAAGGAAGAAGGCCGAGTGCCGCAACTTATGCGAAAATATCTCAATCTTTACGGAGACCTGTCTGCGGGAAGCGGTTGCAATGCACTTAAACGTGACAGGATATATGCAATTAAATTTCTAAACGAATTTCAGGACAGGTTAATGTTCGGAACAGATATATGCGCACCGGACACTCCAACTCCTCTTGTTGATTTCATGCTTGACTTGAAAAATACAGGAGATATCTCAGAAATTGTTTTTAATAAAGTGGCCCGGGGTAATGCTATTCGCATTCTTGGGCTGTAAACAAGAAAAAATGCTATGAAGATTTATGTCTGCACGGATTTGGAATGGATTTCAGGAGTAGTCAATTTTGATCAAAGTGGCAGAGACAGCTGTTTAATTTTTAACAAAAAATAAAGGATGGTCAAAAAACATGACGCAACTTGGACATCAAGCCGACAGGCCTGAAAAAAACGGCTTTTTCCCAGGGGACGCAACTTTTTAGGACTAAACATTCACAACGAAAAATATACAACCAGCAACAGACAGGAGCAACTATGGATCAAATCAAAAACATCTTAATTACCGGGGGATCTGGGAAGATCGGCCGCAATCTGATTCCGGAACTGCTGAACGCCGGCTATCATCTGCGGGTATTGGAGTTTGAACCGGAAAATCCGCCGTATGACACGAACCGGGTGGAAATGGTGCGCGGAGCGCTAGGTACTCCCGGACTGGCCGAAAAATTGATCGAAGACATGGACGCGGTAATCCACCTGGCCAACGTCAAAGAGCGTAAAGACCTCTTTATGAAAGCCAATATTCAAGGTACTTTTGATCTACTTGACGCCTGCCGTGCCGCCGGGAAACAGATAAAGCAGTTCATTCAGGCCGGGTCCGACGCAAGAGCGGGAATTTACTACAATCCGCGTCCTTACCCGATCGATGAAAATTTCCCACACTCGGCTTATCCCGGCTACTATGCGTTCTCCAAAGTGCTGGAAGAGACTATGTGTGAGCAATACCGTTATCAATACGGTTTGCCGATCACCGTATTGCGCTTCAGTTGGGTGCATGGCGAAGATGATATCCTGGCCCATGCCACCACCGCCGAGCCCGGTTTCGGGGTGCCGGTCTGGAGTGAATTGGCGGTTTCCGGCTATCAGAAATCGCATTTCCAAGGGGGCCGCAACGCCGCCTGCTGCATGGTCCATCCCGATGGTAAACCCTGCATGCGCCACATTGTCGCGCTTGAAGATGTAATTCATGGCTGTATGCAGGCCGTGGCAAATCCCGCCGCCATCGGGCATGCTTTTACCATTGCCGGGCCTTCGGCTTTTACTTACGACGTTTTAAGTAAGCGCATCAGTGAAAAACTGGGAATTCCGGCGGTTGATTTCGTCAACCCTGAATACCATGATTTTCAGCATAGTTTAAGTAAATCCCGTTCGATTTTGGGTTACAATCCCACTTACGACATCATCAAAATTGTCGATAGCGCGATAGAATATCGCCAGCAAGGCAATAAACGCTCACTCTGCAAATATCCGGGATAATAAATATGAAAAGATTAAAATACGGTATTATCGGCATCGGTTTTTTTGGGGAAAAACATGCTGAAGTCCTATCGGGCATGCCGGAAGCGGAGCTGGTTGCCATAAGCACGAGGCGCTCTGACCGGTTGAACAGTGTCGCGGATAAATTCAATATTCCCAAACGTTACACTAATTATCTGGATTTACTCAACGATCCGGAAGTCGAAGCGATATCAATCGTGACGCACGTTGATCAACATGCGGATATGGCGGTGGCGGCGCTGGAAGCCGGAAAACATGTCTTTCTGGAAAAACCGATGGCCGACAGCATCGAAAACGGCAGGCGCATCGTCGAAGCCGCCGGAAAAGCTAAAGGCAAATTTATGACGGGCCACATCTGTCGCTTCGACTCCCGCATGACCGAGGTGAAAAAAGCGGTCGAGGCGGGCAAAATCGGCAAAATTGTCTCCATCCACGCCACTAGAAATTTACCGGTAAATATCGGGGCGGAAGTGTTGGACAAAATTTCTCCCATTGCCGGCGACGGGGTTCATGATACCGATTTGATGCTCTGGCTCACCCAAAGCTCGATTAGTTCAGTTTACGCCATGAGCAGAAATATTCACAACCACAAACATCCGGACTTGGGTTGGGTGATGTACGAGTTTAAATCGGGAGCAATCGGGGTGCTGGAAAGCATTTGGATGTTACCCGAAAATACCCCGTTCAAGATTGACGCCAGAATGGAAATCATCGGCACCGCCGGAGCAATTTACGTCAATGCGGGCAATAGCGGAGTGCAAATCAATGACAGTACTGGATTCAGCCAGCCCGACACCATGTATTGGCCCGAAGTTTACGGTCGAAGATTGGGGGCGCTGTATACCGAATTATCCTATTTTGTCAATTGCGTGCGCAATGATCTGCCCATTACCGTAATCACCCCCGCCGAGTCTTTAGCTGCGGTTGAGGCCGTGATGACCGCTGAAAAATCGTGCGCCACGGGCAACAAAATAATATTCTAAAGGAAATATCATGGATTGCTATCAAGTTACCAGGGCCCGGGGGGAAGTGGAATTGAGCACCATCTGGGGTAATATCCCAAAGGTTAAATTAGAGAATTTTCGAGTTGAGTCAAGCAATCATCGCCCTCAAGCAGAATGTCAGCTTCAGTATGATGCAAGAGGCATCTATGGTTTGTATCAAGTGAAAGACCGGTATGTCAGAGCTGCCGTAACTCAATTTCAAGGTCGTGTCTGCACCGACAGTTGCGTGGAATTTTTCATCACCCCGTCGGGCGGAGCCGGATATGTCAGCTTTGAATTTAACTGTTCGGGAGTAATGCTGACTCACCATGTTCTGGATCCGAGGCGGGAACCGGGCGGACCATTGGCCAAGTTTCGGGAGTTGACCCTTGAGGAAGTCAAAGGGGTAAAGATTTTCCACACGCTTTCAGGCAAACTTGAGCCGGAAATCTCGGAAGAGACCCATTGGCGGCTGGGCTTTTTTATCCCCTTTGAATTGCTTACTCATGTTACTGGCGCTGCAAAGCCCGTATCGGGTACAATTTGGCGGGCTAATTTTTATAAATGCGCGGACAGTTGCAGTCACCCTCATTGGGCGTCATGGCAGCCAGTGTATGAATTAAACTTTCACCTTCCCGAATGTTTCGGGAAAATTGAATTTGAATAGGAGTATCTTATGAGTTACAAAGCAGTTATTCTTGGTTGTGGTCCCCGTGCGGCATTTCACCTGGATGCCTACAAAGAAAATCTACCCGAAATCGAACTGGTCGCCGCTTGCGACGCCGATGAAGCCAGAAGATTGGATTACGGCAAGAAATATTCCATTCCCCGCCTCTACTCCGATTTTGAAGAGATGCTGAAAACGGAAAAACCGGATATTCTCCATGTCGTCACCCCGCCCGCATTCAGGGAGCAAGCCCTGGAAATGGCCGGGAAATACGGAGTAAAAGGAGTTTTGATGGAAAAACCCCTGGCGTTAACCGTCTCCCAGGCGGCCAAAATTAAAGAAGTCGCCGAAAAATATAACCTGAAAGTTGCAATCAATATGCAGCGCCGTTACTTCGACCATTGCCGGGAATTACGCAATCTGGTGCGCTCAAATCAATTAGGAGAAATCCATTTTCTCCGGTGTGCAACCAGGGGCAATATTCTCTCGATGGGGCCGCACACTATTGATTTATTGCTGTTTTTACTGGACAATCCCGTGGTTGAAAAAATTTGGGCCACCGGTTATGCGATGAATGGACACGAATACGGACACACTGCGCCGGCGCATATCCTCGCTCGTTTGTCTCTGGAAAAGAAAATTACCGTATATCTGGAAGATGCCGATGATGCGGTAGGCGTTTTTGGCGAAACCGGCGGTTATTGGCAACACCTGGAAATCGACATTTGGGGGAGCAAGGGTCGGGCCTGGTGGCGGCAAAACTCCAACTGGGGTTACCAAACCGGAGGGATGGCCGAATCCAGAAGCTTCCCGATTGGCTGGTTCAAAAGCGATGAACTGGGACAAAGAGAATTTACCCGGGCTATGGCGCACTGGCTTGATGATGACAAGTGCGAGCATGACAACTCATTGCGTTTCTCCCTCCAGGGGTACCAGGTATTGATGTCCATTTTCCAATCTTCGCTGGATCAGGAAATTAAGAAATGTCCCGTGGCAATTGATCCCAAAGTAGTGGAAAAATTATCCGAACGCCTGGAAAAACAAGGGCGCATCGCCGCCCGGGAGGAATAGCAGATGAAAAAGATAATTAAATTGGCGGTTATGGGTCTGGACGGACACGGTTCGGTTTTTACGCACGAAGTCAACACCCGCATGACTAATGCCAGAGTGGTCAAAGCAATGCCTTATCCGACGGCAATGGTTGATGAGAAAAAATTGGCGGAGAACATCGAAGCCACCCGCAAGGACGGTGTCGAAATCGTGGCGGATATCGTGCGGCTGACGAAGGATGTGGATGGGGTTCTGGTACTCCAAGATGACGGCAGCCAGCATCTGGAGATGGCAAAGCTGTTGGTCGCCTGCGGCAAGCCGGTTTATGTCGATAAACCGATTGAGGTGACAGCGTCCAAGGCACAGAAACTGGTGGAACTGTACCGGAAACACAATTGCCCATTATTTTCGGGTTCGGCATTGCGTTATACGCCCGAAATCAAAGCAGTCAAGGCCGATGCCGACTCCGGGGCAATTTTGAGCGCGATGACCTGGTCGCCCTTTATGCAGAACCAGCGGATGCCGGGGTGGATTTATTACGCGATCCATGCGGTAGAGCCGCTTTTTGAATTGCTGGGGCCGGGCTGCGTCGATGTTCAATGCGTTCCGGGCCAATACGGTCCGACGGCAATCGGACGGTGGGCGGACGGTAGAACCGGAATCGCGAGGGCAACATCTGGAGGCGTTCACGGATACGGCTTCACTGTCTGGCGCGAAAAAAAGACGGTCACCACTACGGTGGCGATGGACACGATCTATCAGGGCCTGTTGGATGCGATTGTAGAATTCTTCCGCACCGGAGTTGCGCCGACGCCCGTTGAAAACGAAGTGGAGGTAATCTCGTTTATGGAAAAAGCCAATGCCGGCATGAACTGCATAATATAATATTAGTGGACAGGCATCCGATTTGGATGCCATGTCCTTTCTCTTCGTCGCGGGAAACGTCCCCCATTTTGGACAATTTGGACAGCCATTCGCCTCATTTTGGACAGCCTCTACCCTCATTTTGGACAGCCGCCGCCAAAGAGTACATCAAGCGCTGGTCGCCTTTGGCGCCGCCTGCGGCGGATAAACTTCCAGCTTGAGTAAAATCACAAGCAAGATGCTTGTGGTACTTTTTCCCAATCACTCCGAGACTTTGGAGTGCCGTTGGGCGTAGGCTGTATCGCCCATGCGGCCAGCATAACCAGCCGGGCAACCGCCCGCTCCGAGACTTTGGAGTGCCGTTGGGCGTAGGCTGTATCGCCCATGCGGCCAGCATAACCAGCCGGGCAACCGCCCGCTCCGAGACTTTGGAGTGCCGTTGGGCGTAGGCTGTATCGCCCATGCGGCCA
>CAIKZE010000133.1 GCA_903831825.1 uncultured Lentisphaeria bacterium
CCCATTTTTCATTAATCTCCCTAAGAATTTCCCGGTAATCTTCCGAGTCTGATATAGTTTGGAAACGTTTTATTTCTTCCAGTGCTTCCACTTGCCTTTCGAGCTTCCACAAGCTGTGAAAAAGTCCTTTAGACACGCCCTCCAAAGTTGGAGAGATTTCAACCGCACGCTGGAAAACACTAACCGCCTCCTCCATATGACTCAACTCGTAACAAACAAGACCTAATGCCGCCAAAATTCTTGTGGACTGAGGATCCTTTTTTTCCAACTCCAGCAACAATTTCTTTGCAGATTCAAGCTGTCCAGTGTCTTGGAATTTAGTAGCCTCTGCAAACTGTTCATCAAGTTCCACTTTCATGGATTATTGTGGTCATTCATAATATCTCTTAGCTGCTTTTTCATATTCTGGTCCGACTTGTTTATTCGATTAATTTTTGCTGGATTTTGGGACTGTGCCTTTTGTATGTCTTTGGCTTTATTTATAGCATCTTCCGCGTCCCGAACTTTTTTGATTTCTTTCGCTCTCTCGCAAGCATCTGCTATCTTCTTGGCATCTGCCGCCTTTTTGGCCGCCTGTGCTGCCCTATAACCCGCAATCTCTGCATCGTCCATCAAAAGCGTTGGTTCTGCTGCCAACTCCGCAGCACCTTCTTCTATTAGTCCCAGAGGGTCAATTTTGTTAACCGGATTATTTCCAACGCAATTGTAAAGGTTGATTCCACCAGGTTCCTGAATGGGGTCTCTATTCAACCACCTTTGCGTGCCGGGGTCGTAAAAAGCTAATACGGTGCTAACGCTACTGAAATAAACCAGCAATGCCAAAAGCATCAAAATCAAATTCGTTCTAGTTTTCATTCTTTGTGTAATTGTTTATTGTTAAGTTCGCTGATAAGCATTCACCAAAAAAAACGTTTTATTTGCATCATCGGTGCCATTCATTGGCGTGTCGAGTTCAATTGCTCAAATATATTCGGGTGTGAAATCCTCTGGTCGCTTGAGAATTTTAAAAAAATCCTCATCAAATTTTACGATCAGAGCGCGACTACAACTTGTTGCTATAAGTTGTCCCTGCGTAACCATTAATACCATTTCGCGTTCTATTGGTTGGCGTGTAAAAGTTCACTTGTCAGATATTTTTAAGCGTTTATTTTTTTGCTATAGACCAAGTGATAAAGAAGTCTATCGCAGACAAATATTAAGAGTGAAAGAACTCTGAACAATATCAGATGGTCAGCACAAATTACTGCAAATGTGATAGACAGGAGAAAATCAATTAGAAACCAGACAGGGGAAAACATTTTTGACTTCCCAATTAATATTCCACGATAAATTCCATTGACTGTGAACAATACCGCGGCCAAGAAGACGATAAAACTTATTAGTTTGAACGTGAGTGGCACTCCATTTCCGATTGTCTGGATTGCTGTAAATCGGTAAATATTAAAATAAAGAAGAACCCACGTCACAATTACTCCTAAAGCCTTTGCTTCGGACTTCTTAAACTGGATTTTCCTTCTCCATTTCATAGCTTGCATTTGCATTTTTCATAACATTCCAACGCATCTTTTGCAGAAAGCAAAGCCAATGGCAGAGCAAGTTTGCTCGCAAGTTTAGGAACAAGTTTTTTAGAATATTTACCGCCCGCTTTAAATCGACCGTCCGTCCAGCTATACCATTTTTTTGCACCGTAAGTAGCACCTCCAAGTTCCATCCCTGCATCTGCCCCCAACCCCAAGCCCAACATGCATTTTGCATAACAAGAAGTGTATCCGTTAGGGTCCTTAAATCCTTCCCATAATTGTTCAAACATACCTGGTTCGTATAGGCTGCTCATGCCTTCCGGATCCGCCTCGTTAACCGGATCATTTCCGACATAAGCGTAAAGGTTCACTCCCCCTCCCTCGCCAATGGGGTCTCTATTTAACCACCTTTGCGAGCCGGGGTCGTAAAAAGCTGATACGGTGCTAAGGCTACTGAAATAAACCAGCAATGCCAAAAGCATCAAAACTGCATTCGTTCTAGTTTTCATTTTTTGTGTAATTGCAGATTGTTAAAGTCTCGGATGAGCATCCATCATAAAATGTGCTTAATTTGCATCATCGGCGCTAGTCGTTGACGTGTCGAGTTCAATTACTCCAATATATTTAGGTGAAAAAACTACGGCCAATTGCATATCCGAAAAAAGAATCAGCCGCGTCAAATCCTTGCGGTTAGAGCGCGGCTAAATATTCACCCTCACAACGAAAGCAAATACTCGCAAAGATCATCAATCTCCTGTTTTGACAACTCGGAGGTATCCCCATGCTGGTTGCCATTATTGCTAGTCGTCAGCACATCCCGAATGGTTGCCGCCGAGCCATTGTGCAAATAAGGTGCCGTGCGCCAGACTTCAATCAATGTCGGGGTGTAAAACTTGTCGGTAGCTCCGTCATATGCAGCACGAGTGCCGACATCGTGGGAACGTAAATCCGTGTAAAGTCCCGGCACATGACAATCAACACAACCTGCTTTGGAAAACAATTTTTCACCGCGTTTGGCTGCTTGGGAAAATTTGCCGTGCTCCAGATGCGGACTCGGCACTGGCTTGAGTGATTTGAGGTATTCGTCAATGGACGATGCCACCGCTTCCGGTTGTTTTGTAAATAAAATAAAGTTTATTCCTGCCCGCACCGCCGCCTCCGCGTTGGTGCGCACACCTAAAAACATTGCCGGTGGCGTCTTATGAGCCAGTAACAAGCTACGGGTATTTTTAGGATTACCGATACCATCATTGATTAAATCCCAATTCAAGCCATCGACCCGGGCATCACCGGGATGACAACTGGAACAACTCTGCCAGCCTCCCTGGCAGATGGTGGCATCGTTAAAATAAAACTCACCTTTGCGCACCATTCCTTTTGGGCAGTCCGCAAGGTGGCCGTCCGCAAGGACTTTTTGGCCGAGCGAAATTGATTGAACGAGATGTTCTGGAGAATGAAGATCAATCGCACTCAATGTATCGGAAAAATAATTGGCCGTATAAACCGTATCCCCAACGACAACCACAGCACGAGGTCCGAAATCGCCCGGTGGCAGCTTCACCCGCTGGCGAGCGCCGGTAAGAAATGGCAAGCCCTCGTCTAATCCTTCATAATGTGAAACAAACGACAAGACCGGTTTGTTTTTTTTGGTGGAATATACCTTGCCAGAATCAAGCGGCATCCCAGCCAGCAAGGCCGGGAAATTAATCAGGCTCACTTCATGCGTGCCGGCGTGCGTCACCGCCAAGGTTTTTCCATCCGCCGACCATGCCAGCCCCCACGGGTTGGCGGCACCGCGCGTGGGATCATCCAACAACAAGGTGTAACGCACTTTCATTTCTAAAAGGTCAAGAATGGTCATCGCATTGGCATTCATCCAGCCCTGACGCACTTGTGTGGCAGCCCGGCCAAAGCTGGCAAAAATATGTGTGACCGCTGCATATTTTCCGTCCGGCGATACCCGGATGTTCTTCAGAATTTCGCTGCCACTGGGTAATCGCAATTCTTTGATCACTTTGCCTGCGATCACGTCAATGACGCTCACCACCGCCGCCACATCTTCCACATCCGCACGGCCGCTATGCAGATGATTAGCCACCAGCAGATATTTGCCATCTTTGGTAATGTCTGCCGCCACCGGTTCACGTTGGACTGCGATTCGGCACACTTCCCGTTTTGCTGCCAAGTCAATCACGCTCACGTCATTGTTGAACTGGTTACAGACGAAGAGAGTTTTGCCATCTGGGCTTACAACTGGAGCCTGTGCCGTGTGGCCGACGGAAATGGTTTCAACGATTTTCCGCCGGGCAATATCCACGATGCAAACCTTGCTCTCCGGTGCAGCGCAGGTAACGAACAACCGCGTGCCATCCGGCGAAAGTGCCAGCCCCAACGGCGGGTGCGGAGTTGCGATTGTGGTTAAAACCTTCCGATCGGCGGCATCCAACACTTTCACCTTATTAGCCATGGCACAGACCACAAACAACATTTTTCCATCCGTCGTTGCCGCCAGTGCCGTGGGCGATAGATAATTTGCCTCCGCCGCCGCATTGAAACCCAGCAGCACCGCGCAAAATACCACCTTGGGGTAAGTCAATCGCTTGATGCTATTTTTCATCGCGTTGTTTCCTTGTCCAGAAAATGCTGTCGATCCTTGTCATCATTGAAGATGGCTTCCCGCCGGTCGCCGCGTTTCATCACATGATAAATCGCTCCGGCATATTCCATTCCTAACTTCCGCTCCAACCACTATATCCTGCTAAATAAAAAAACATTGTCAATACGCCATTACTATTGACTACCCATTAAAGGGCAACAATTCCATAGAATGCTATACCTGTTCTGTCGATACACATCATGTATTTACATTATGTTGCGGTTGTGGTGTTAAGGACCCAGATAAAAGCAAAATTATAAAAATACCAACTCCGCACAAACCTATAGTGTGACTAAAAGACACAAACGCGGCTCTCGTTCCCAATGGAAACGACATCTCCCAAAGCAAGAAGTAGAATTTCAACAAGCTCCACGCAAAGCAACACGCACTTTGCAACACCAAAGCAACTCGCACCCACCTAGGGGATTCAGCCCAACGCTTAGTAAACACATTACAAAACAAGTAAATCGCACAAATAGCGGCCGCTGCGGCAAAGCCTGTCTCTATTGGATGATCTAGCAGATCATCATGACAAACAAATGTCATGAGCACTGGAACAATACCTTGGACATCCTTGGTCGTAAGTGCGATTATCTGAACGCGCCCGGATTTGTAAATGTCCTTAACAACCATTACTCTCAGTGGTCGGTCACCAAGCATAATCAAAATGCGATAACCGAAGTTGCGACTTGTAAGATAAGCAAGTCGTCCAGCATCCGCTTTGAACATCTGAAGCGTCACGTCTGTCCGAAACTCGCCGGGAGACTTGTCTCTTTGATGAGCTATAACATGTGATACGTTGGTCGAAACTGAAAGCAGACGAGTGACGACTAGATCCGCATTGTCGTCGACATACCCAGCCCTTGGGCACTCTGGGGTGTCAATGTAACGACCTCCAACAACTGGCTCTTTGCTGACAACATAGAACCGCAGGGAGACGGCTTGAGTCTCTCCACACCATCCAGCGGATGGCATGATACAAAGCGGGAACATAATCACTAGTATGCAAATAATATGCCTTTTAATTGTCACACTGGTAAAATTCTGCAGTTTTAATATGTTCATGAAAATAACATTATTTAAATCGAGGAGTCTTTTCAATTTAATTTCTCTTAAAATGCTTGTTCTTTTAATAATCTGATAAAAACCTGCACTCGCCTGACATTAGGTTGTCATTTGCTTACATTCAGTAAGTGTTTATAACCGAGACGCCATTTCTCTGTTTTTCCATTGGAGTGGTGAGTTTACCACCACAGATACTAGGTCTTTGAACTCACCTGATGCCACCAAGTTGAAAGAATTCCATAATATGCCGTGTTCATCCACTCCTCTTTTATATAAATATTTTCAGTTAACTCTCCTTCCAGTTTCATGCCTGCTTTTTCAACCATTCTACGGCCGGCGCGGTTCTGACTAAATATGCTAACACGAATGTCATGCAGAGCGATGCCAGTAAATCCAAAATCTATAAGCCCGATCAGCGCTTCAGTTCCGTAACCTTGACGCCGATAATCAGGATGCATCATGATCATAAAACTTCCCTGCCGATGCTCTTGTGAATCGCATAAATAAAATGAAAGATGACCGATAACCTTCGATTTGCTGGGAAGTTCAATTCCAAGAGGCAAGCGCCCGTTAGGGTGTGTGAGCCGAAGACGAAAGCTTTCCTCCAACCAACTTATAGCCTCTTCATCGTTCGGTTCGTAGTTAGATAAATATTTATAAGAATCTTCGTCTTTTATAAATTCGAGCCAGTCTGGTAGATCCTCCGTTCTCAAAGGTCTTATGTTTAATCTCGGCGTTTTGATTGGAAGCGGAAGTCTTCCACCTTTTTCAGAATCAACTGTCGAAACAATTACTGTTTCAGAACAATACGGGCATTCTTGCGCAGTGCTGCGTCGTTCCTCAGGAAATGATAGCGATGCCCCGCAATATGGACATTGAAAATCAACGAATTTGACGTTTGTTTGTTTGCTACTGTTCATGATTATCATTAGATAATGTTGCTGATCGGTTCGCAATTTAGATATTAACGTCTACTTAATTCACATTTGCTTTTGACAAATTAAAACTGTTTGATTCTAGCTGTGTTGTGATTTTTAAACCGGCCCACAAAAGTCCAAGCAAGCCATTTGTTTTCATCCACATAGTTAAAAAAAATAAGCCACAGGCATCTGGACGGCGGTTCAGAGATTTCAGATTTTATATGATTTTCCTCCTCGACTTGGTCCGCCCCGATAACCCGGCGCGTTTTGTCTAGGCAGGCCCATCGGTTGAGGAGGGGTAATAGTGGGCGCATTAGGGTCAATCCCAGAAGGCGTCCACGAAGGAGCTTCAGTTTCTGGCGGGAGAGGTGCCATAGGACTCTCAGGCGGATCAACATGAGGAGATTCTCCTAATGAGTTATCTTCAATTGTCGGTGTTGAAGGTTGTGAAGGATTTGGAGATTTTAATGATGGACAATTACACTTATACAGATTTTTAGCTGCGTTATCAATCGCCTTGTCTGCGTCAGATAATGGAATAGAATTGACCGGCAGCGATGGTTGGTCCGAGGGAATGTCTGTAGGAAAATCCATAACTGGTAAGGACGGGGTTGGGTTCATTTGATCATACGCATCTTTAATTTGATCGGCTAAAATGAGTCCCGCCAGGAACAATTGACCCCACAACTCCCCATTGCTATCTATATTATCGATCGAGTTATTGCCGACGTAGCCGAATAGGTTTATTCCTCCTCGTTCCTGAATCGGGTCCCTATTTAGCCATCGCTGAGTGCCGGGGTCGTAGAAGGCAGACGCGTTTCCGGCGCTGAAAAACAAAATCGCGGCAAGAATTACAGCTTTTATTGCAAATAATAATGTTTTCATTTGAATCTTTAATTAGTTGGCTTGGTTTAGTTTTAATCGATTTCCAATCAACGGTTATTTCTTAACGGGTTTTGGTCAGGTATATTATTTGGCTGAGCTTTCTGTTCGTTGGCTTGTTGATTTATGGATTGTGGCATCATTTGCCAATTAAGCCGATTTGCCGGCGCACCTGGCTTGTTTTGTACATCAGCAAGCAACGTGCGGTAGGCATTCCAGTTCTGCGTTAATTTGATCGCGGCCGCATAACAACTTGCCGCTTCCTCTCTTCGCCCAGACTCTTTTAGACAATTACCGCGCAAAGATAAGAACACCGCCAATTCTTCAGCCGACGTCAACGATTTCAGAAAACCTTCCGTGCGGATTTCTTCATCCGACACCGGAAAAGGCCATTGCTTGAAATGTTCATCATCATAGCGATTCATGCCTTTGCCCGTAGCCTCCATATCAAAGCGTTCCGTAGCGCTCTCCCAGCGCAAAAACAAATGCGCTTTGGTAGTCACCAATTTGAGCGGATACCCCAGTCTCCGGCCAACGGCGATATACAAAACTGGCAACGAACTACAAGTGCCTTGCTTGCGACCTTCAAGCAAACCATGTAAAAATATATCGCGTGAATCGGCAAAAAAATGGTCATTGGGATCAATGTTACCCGGCATTACAATTCGAGCCGGATTGTAACGGACACCATAATCCTCATACAGCACCAC
>CAIKZE010000134.1 GCA_903831825.1 uncultured Lentisphaeria bacterium
CAGATTCGCACCTCCGCTCAACCCGGTCAGCCCCAGCGTCAGGGTTCCGGCTCTGTCCATGGTCAGCGCGTAAACGTCGGCAGGATCGCCGAACCCTACCCAGTTGTCGAGGTGGGTAATATCGGTTGCCATCTGCCAGGTGTTTCCGGCGGTATCCACCGGGAAATAATTCGTGGTATTGGTCAGCGTATAGCCGGCGGCAGTTACCTTTGCGCCCGGCGCGACTTTGACAAAATAGTTTCCGGCCAGCAAGTTTTGTGTAATGGATTCGTTGGCGGTTCCTTTACTGGCGGCGGTCTTCAAAATTTTGCCGGTGGCGTCCAGCAGTGAAAGAGGTGCATTTCCGCTCAGCCCGGTCAGCCCCAGTGTCAGGGTTCCGGCTCTGGTCATGGTCAGCGCGTAAACGTCGGCGGGGTCGCCGAACCCGACCCAGTTGTCCACGCCCAGGGTAATATCTCTTGCGGCCTGCCAGGTATTGGGGGCAGTGTCAATCGGGAAATAATTTGTGGTATTGGTCAGCGTGTAATTGGCGGAGGTTACGCCGGCAACCGGCGCAACTTTAACATAATACGTTCCGCCTGTCAGCAACTGATTGGCGATTGATTCACTGGCGGTTCCTTTATTGGCGGAAGCTTTCAACACTTTGCCGGTAGCGTCCAGCAGCGAAAGGTTGACGTCACCGGTGAGGCCCGTCAGACTCAAAGACACGTTGGCGGCAATGGTCAGAGTTAATTTATAGCAATCGGCCGGATCATCGAGCCCGACCCAGTTGTCGAGTTGGGAAATATCATTTGCCATTTGCCAGGTGTTGGCGGCCCTATCCGTCGGGGTTGCAATGAACGAAGAGGCAGCGCTCCAGCCGCTCAAGTTCCCATAGTTATCTTCCGCCTGCACTCTCCAGTAGAAAGTGGTCAACCCGGTTAAGCCGGGAAGATTCAGGTTGTAATTGTTGACGGTATTTGTCACCGTAGTCGCCCCGATAAACAGATTACTCGTGGAATACTCGATATCGTATTGCTTTATTCCGGAATTATCCGTGGAATTCGTCCAGGCCAGCGCCGCGTCAGGGCCGGTGGTTTTTTGTGTCAAGCCTGCCGGCACGGACGGTGCGATGAAGTCGCCGGAAACATCTGCCAGCAAGTGACTGACAGTAGAAGCGGCAATAGCGAGCGAAACGCTGTTGCCGTTAGCAAACGTATAAGTTGAACCAACCTGCAGGCTGACACTTAAATCATTCCAATTAACGGTAAAAGTCTTATCAGCCATGCCGCTGAGATCGGCGGCTTCAAGCAGCGAGTAGGAGCCTGCTTCGGTATTGTCCACGTCCAATGAGTAAGAGGTAAGGCCTGTTCCTAAAGTTCCGGCATCGATTGTTATCAAAGGGTCACTGACGGCGGCATCGGCAAGTTCATAATTCACATTTGTAACACTCGACAAAATGCTGGAATCTTCCAGTTCGACATGCCCTCCGTCCACGGTTAATGTTCCGGCAGCTTGTCCGTCATCGCTGACGACCAGATCGCCGCCGGCGCCGACGAGTATATTATTCGCCGTGCCGCCGGAAGAAATGTGCTGGCTGCCGCCGGCATTAATGACCGTATCGTTTGCCGTGCCGTGGTAGGAGACATCCTGACTGCCGCCGGCGTTAATGACGGTACTGTTCGCCACTCCGCCGGAGGAAACATATTGAATCCCGCTATTGTTGACAGTGCAATTGTCCGCCGTGCCGCCGCGCTGCACATATTGACTGCCGCCGGAGTTGATGACGGTGCTGTCCGCGGTCTCGCCGATTAAAACATATTGATCGCCGTCATATAAATGCAGATTGTAACTGCTGTTGACGGTGCTGCTGGAAATGGCTACGCCGTTGCTTTTGCCGCTGAATACCGCATCAAAGTCCCAACCCAATATCCCGCCGGAAGAAATGGTAAAACCGGTTACGCTGCAACCGGAGCCAATCATCAGTTCGCCGCCGCTTTTGACTAACGACCGGCTGGCAATGCCGCCGTAAGAAACGAATTGAACACCACCGGAATTGACCGTAGTGCCGACTGCATTGCCTTCAACCATCTGGTCGCCGCCGGAGTAGATGGCCGTATTGTTCGCCGTGCCGCCGGAGGAAATGAATTGAACGCCGCCGGCGGAGATGACGGCATTGGATGCGATGCCGGAAGAAAGAATTTCCTGGCTCCCGCCGGAAGAAATTAAAGTGCCGATGGCCGTGCCGCCGGAGGAAACATATTGGCCTCCGTTATTATTAATAACAGTACTGGTCGTCATGCCGAAATAGGAAACAGTCTGGATGCCGCCGGAATTGATAATAGTGCGGGTTGCCGAGCCGTAGAAGTCAACTTCCTGAATGCCGCCGGAATTGATGGTGGTGCTGGTTGCCTTGCCGTCAACATACTGGCTGCCGCCGGAATTAATGATGGTGCTGGTTACCGAGCCGTCAACAAATTGGCTGCCGCCGGAGTTGATGGTAACAACTATTGCCGAGCCGTTGACATATTGACTGCCGCCGGAATTGATCGCGGTAACTATTGAAACCCCGCCGGAGGAAATATATTGCAACCCCGCGTTCCTGATATTGGTATTGCTGGCAACCCCGCCGGCACTGATCTGCTGTTCTCCGCCGGCAATCGTTTCGCCGGTTACTACTGCTCCAGAAGATACATTTGCTGTAAAAGACATTGCTTATTTCTCCGGTATTTTATCGCATGGTTTGTTGTTTTCCGTCACTGTCACAAGCACTTTCATAATCGAAAAACCTATGTTTTTAGCGTTAATTAATATATTCAGTAATGTATTGAACTAACTAAAATACCACCAAAATCGCAAGATTAAAGTCTTTTTCAGCCGCGCAATGCCTATGTTTGAATATATATCCATTCATTGTATAGTGGCGTGGAGGAGCTAAAAAGTTACGTCATAATATCATGTTTTAAATCATTTGCGCGAATTTTAGTTGACAACTCTTCTATAATTTGGAGAAGCGCGAAGATGTAAAGGTTGTTTTTGGACAGTTCCTTCGCTTGCATTTCGCATGTACGCGAGGAATATTGGAATGACGCGATTGATCCTGACTGGTTGCAGAAAGCCGTCAAGGAAGCAGGCATTAAACGAAACGATATGTGGTCAGGCCCCGACGGAACAACAAATTCATATATTCCTTGATTTATTTCCGATATTCATTTAAGTTATTTTAGAATCTAACGACAGGTTTTCTCGAATGGAACAGCAAATACTTAAAAATCACAAATTTCAGTTTATAAGTTTTAATTATGTTTATCATAAAGATGAATTAAATATGATAAACAGCAGCATCAATAGCGATTCACATCTTCTTCACATAACGCGCGGGAAAGGCGAAATAACCCTGAACAAGATACATAAATTCAGTTTATGCCAAGGCACAGTTATTGCTATTCCCAGGGGAACCTCTTATGTAATGAAAATCAGTAAAAATTTTGAAATGCTTAATTTGCATTACCAAATATGGCTGGAAAACGGACAATATATGGATGAAAGGTTGCGGCTGCCATATTTTTCTTCCCCGGACTATTTTAACGAATGCGAACAAAAATTAAGAAAGATGCGCATCCTGTCTGGAGAAAGCAAGATGGAAGTTCTACAAAAATCATCACTTGCCTATCAAATTATTATGGAACATCTTGCTTTAACTAATTTAATTGAAATTAAAAGAGACATTATTGATGAACGAATTGACAGAGCGGCCAATTATCTTAATTCAAAAGTTTGCCATTCGTACGATATAAAGACAGTTACCAGAATTGCCTGCCTTAGCAAAAGTCAACTCAACCGGAAATTTAAGCAAGCTTTCGGAATTCCACCGCATCAGTATTGGGAGCAACAACGGCTGCGGGAGGCTTGTCTGCAAATAAAACAAACCGGAAAGAATTTTGCGGAAATTGCTGAATTTTTTAATTTTTCCAGTCCAGATTATTTTTCCAGATGGTTTAGAAAAAATATCTCCTGTTCTCCGTCCGCTTTTCGTAACAGTCAAGTTAATTACTGAATATTGCTTGCGCCTATTGTGACATAAAATGCTTTCTTTGTGTATTCTCAAAATTCAATATTGATGTATAATAATTATGTGAGAGGCAGCTCGTTGGTTATAAATATAATTGAAGACTTGGGAGTTTGTGATGGATTCAAAAAGCAGAATGTTGAAAGCGTGGAAATTTGAAGAACCGGATAGAGTGCCTTTGGAGATATATCTTTATCCGGCGGCCAAAGATTTGCCGGGAGCCGACAAAATCCTTGAATTTCAGAAGAATGAAGCAGATAATTTTATGGGAGTTCCCGGCTTTGACTGGGGTTTTATGGGACTTGATACCAGCTACTCAGAAGAAGTTATCGAAGATGTTCCCGGCATTTTTAAACGCATTCTAAGAACTCAATCAACTCCGGCCGGCAAGTTCACGGCCATCACCAGACATATCTATGGAGATGGCGACCCCAACGACTTTCATTGGGAAAAGAGATTTATTGAAACTATAGATGATTTTAAACGTATGGTTAAGACCGGCAGAATAATTCGGCCTTTCAATTCAGAACAGTACAATAAGGAATGCGCCAATGTCGGAAAACGTGGACTCCCGTGTACAGGGCTGTTTCATCCATTAGGCAATTTAGTAAGATATAGCAATATGGATGAAGTATATATTTGGCTGATGACCGAAGATCAGATTGTGATGGAGTATCTTGAAAAATGTACGGAACAAATATGCGATACGATTTTGTCTATTAAAGACAAAAGGCTTTCAGATCCCCCGGTTTTTATGACATATGCGCTGGAAATGCTTACTCCTCCGTGGATGGGCAAAGAGCATTTCAATAAACTTGTATTCCCTTTTGATAAAAGAGTAAATGATGCCATTCATAAGATTGGAGGACGGCACCGGGCTCATTGTCATGGCAACAGTGGTGAATTTTTAGAGTTGTTCGCAGACATGGGGGTTGATGCCGTGGAGCCGCTTGAGCCGCCGCCATACGGAGACAACATCCTGGTAACGGCAAAAAACCTGGTTGGCAAAAGAATGCTTTTGTCCGGCAATGTCGTTTCACAAGCGTTTCCTTTAGATTCTTTCAAGATTAAAGACGTACGCGAGTTGGTAAAACGGGCAATCGAAGATGGCGCCCCCGGTGGAGGATTCAGTCTTAAAACTACTGGCGGAGCCGTTGGATATGGCAAAACAAAAGAACAGAGCATAAAAGACATCAACTGTAACCTCGCCATTATTGATGCATGGCGTGAATTTGGTTCATATTGAACCTATCATGCGAATGCGGTAAAAACCTGCGTTGGAGTAATCCCCCCCGAACATATTGGAATCTGATTCAATTATCTGATATTTCATGTATAAAACAGATATAAAACCTATCAAAAACCATGCTTAAAACTATTTTTAAGGCGTTTTTATTGATTTAAGTTCTTAACCCAAAGTTTTATCCTTTTAATCCTGTCCATCCACGCCTACGGCGGGCAAGCACTGTTTAATTTTGCAAAAAAATTGATTTAACATCTTTCCTTTAAACCATTTGCACATTCTTTGATTGACAAATTTACTATATATAAACGGGCAGGAGTCAGGATTCAGAATAAATTCTGAAAACGAAGACAGAACTTATAAATTTTAAAATGGGAAACCATGAAAACAGATTTACCACAGAGACACAGAAAATACAGGGGACGATTTACCATGAAGGACGTGAAGAAATTGAAGTTAAAAAATCTATCTTCATTACCTTCATGCTCTTCATGGTGAAGTATATTTCTGTTCTTTGTGGTTAAAACGGTTGTGCTGAACATGTCTCTAAACACTCTGGAATGCGCGATCTATCGGCAAATACAGATGGGAATAATGGTCTTGGCCTATGTCCAGAATGAGCGTGACGGGTGTCCAAAATGTCTGACTGGTCCGACCTGTCTGACTGGTCCGACTGGTCTGACTGGTCCGACTGGTCCGCGTCTCCCGCGACTGCGGGATGGGTATGTGTTAAAAATGGATATAAAACTGAAAAATGGTTCTGTTCAACGGCTCTCTAAAACTCGGAGTCCGGATTTCTCTGTGCCTCTGTGTCTCTGTGGTTAGGTACTGTCCAAAATGTCCGAGTCGTCCGTCCAGGGTCCGTTTCGTCCGTATAGCCGGAGGACGGTCCAAAATTAGGGGATAACTGTCCAAAATGTCCGGAATCATAGAAAATCCGACGTACCGGATTTTAAAATTCATGAATTTATGATAGATTTGATATAACTTTAGATAAAAGGTTGATTATTTTTATGCTCAGTCCAGTACGTGAACTTGTAGAAAAAATCGGAGTAGTTTCGGCCAGCGTCTTCCAGGACATGATCGAAATGGTCTGCTTTGTGGGCGACCTGTCGAAAGTGTCATGGGGCGTATTGCGCAAGCCGTCCCGTCTCCGCTGGAAAGAAACTTTATATTATATGGACATGTGCGGCAGCCAGGCCGTGCCGATTGTGCTGATGATATGCTTCCTGATGGGTGTAATTCTTGGATTTCAGGCGGCGGTGCAGATGCGGAAATTCGGCACTGAGCTCTATGTCGCCGACCTTGTCGGGTTTTCGATTTTAAAGGAACTGGGGCCGCTGATGGTGGCGATGATTGCCACCGGGCGTGCAGGCTCGGCATTCGCCGCCGAGATCGGCACCATGAAGGTAAACGAAGAGATCAGCGCCCTGGAAACCATGGGATTCGCTCCCAGCCGGTTTCTGGTTATTCCAAAATTGCTGGCGATGGTCATTGTTTCGCCGGTGCTGACGGTTTTCGGTGACGTGATCGGCATTGTCGGCGGGTTTGTGGTAGGCACGACGATGCTGGGCCTGCCGCTGATGGCTTATTACAACCGTACCGTTGAAGTGCTTTATCCGATGGTCTTCCTGCTGGGCATGGTCAAGAGCGTGGCGTTTGCCCTGATCATCGCGGTCATCGGCTGTCTGCGCGGTTTTCAGGCGGAATGCAACGCCCAGGGCGTCGGGCGCGCCACCACCTCCGCAGTTGTAACTTCAATTTTTCTGATCGTCATTGCCGATGCGGTGCTGACAATCATTTTTTCACTGATGGGGTACTGATTTATGAGTAACGAATGTGTGGTTGATGTTAAAAATCTGACGGTGGGGTATGGCGATATCGTCGTGTTGCAGAATATAAATTTTTCGGTCTCTTCAGGCGAAATATTTGTCATTCTGGGCGGTTCCGGCTGCGGCAAAAGCACTCTGCTCAAACACATGATCGGGCTGTATACCCCGTTCCGCGGCGATGTGCTGATTTTCGGCGAAAGCATGGTCAATTCGTCGGAAGATGAAAAACGCAAACTGATGCGCCGCTTCGGGGTGACTTATCAGGGCGGCGCGTTGTTCGGCTCGCTTACCGTGGCGGAGAATATCGCGCTGCCGCTGGAAGAGTATACCACTAAAACGTCCGGCGAAATCAACGAGGTAGTCCAGCAGAAACTGGCGCTGGTCAACCTCGACGGATTTGGCAATTATATGCCGTCCGAGCTGAGCGGCGGGATGAGAAAACGCGCCGGACTGGCCAGAGCGATGGCTCTTGATCCGACATTGCTGTTTTTCGACGAGCCGTCAGCCGGGCTGGACCCGATTACTTCCGCCGAACTGGACCGGCTGATTCTGCGGCTGCGCGAAGAGCTGGGGACGACGATTGTCATCGTCAGCCATGAACTTGACAGTATTTTTGCCGTTGCCGACCGGGCAATACTGCTGGATAAAGAGACCAAAGGTATCGCGGCCACCGGCAAACCGAAAGATTTGCGGGACGATTCGCCTAATTCGTGGGTTAGAGAATTTTTGACCCGTTCAAAATTAAAACGGGAAGTGATGTAAACAGAGGAGTCTGCATAATTATGATTGAAGCTAATAAATTCCGTCTCGGGTTATTCGTCATTGTTGGAACAGTTTTATTTTTCATTGTTCTTTTTGTCTTCGGACTGTCGGATCTTTTTGTCCGCAAAGGCAAATTCGTCTCTCTGTTCAACGAATCCGTGCAGGGCGTGGCGGTCGGCTCGCCGGTAAAATACAAAGGCGTTCCCATCGGCGCCGTTTCCAAAATATCCATTCAACTGAATGACAAACTGATAAGAATTGATATGGATATTGATATGAAGGCATTTATCACCAACCATCAGAGCGGGGAAAAGGCGATCTCCTCATTTAATGAATTTTTCCAGCATGAAACCAAAATGGGGTTGCGCTGCCGGCTCGAATATGCCGGCATCACCGGGCTCAAATACCTCGAACTGGATTACTTTGAACAATTTCAGCAAGCGCCTGTTATTGAACGGCCCAAATACATCACCAGCAATTACTTTTATGTGCCGTCAATGCCTTCGCAATTCAAAGACATTCTCAATCTGATAAATACTTCTCTCGAAAAAATCTCACGGGTTCAGTTCGACAAAATTTCCGATGAAATGACCGGAACGCTGAAATCCATGCAGCGCCTGCTGGAAGACCCCAAGCTTAAAACAATGATTGACAAAATGGAAAAAATGAGCGACAATCTGGAAAAGAGTTCATCTAACGTCAGCAAAGTGTTGACGGAAAGCAAACTGCGCGAAATTGTGGACGGCCTTGATACCAACCTCAAATCCCTCAACGGCCTGACCATCAGCGCCCGCGGCAGTATCGAGGGGGCAAAATTCATCGAAACCGCGCAGTCTTTCAGAGAAGCCGCTTATTCCGTAACCGACGCCAGACAGGCGCTGCTCAACACCCTGCTTAAACTGGACCAGACGCTCGATTCTCTTACCGAACTGGCCAATTATCTGAATGATGATCCGAGTTCGCTGCTTAAAGGCAAGCATAAACCCGTAATTATCGAGCCGGGAACAAAATAATTTTTTACGGAGAAGAAAAACAGCTATTGAACAATAACTGATTTTGGTTTATATTAACACTTTGTAAGATTGTTTAACAAAGTCGAATTTAAATTTCATTTTTTTACAAAACAGGAGAATCAGTATGGCAAAGAATCTGCTAATCGCACAGTCCGGCGGGCCGTCCCCGGTAATCAACAGTTCGCTTCGCGGCGTAGTCGAAGCCGCCAAGGCGTTTCCGGGTAAAATCGGCAAAATATATGCAGGATGGCACGGTATCGAAGGCGTGCTGAAAGAAGAACTGCTTGACCTTTCAGCCCAGGATGAAGACGAAATATCGCTGCTGCGCACTACTCCGGCCGCCGGCGCGATCGGCACTTGCCGCTATAAAATCAAATCCAATCAGAAAGAAGATTTCGAGCGCGTAATTGATATTTTGAAAGCGCACGATATTGGTTATTTCCTTTATAACGGCGGCAACGATTCCATGGACACCGCCAATAAAGTGGCGAAACTGGCCCAGGAACGCGGCCTTGACACCATCGGCATCGGAGTTCCGAAAACCATTGACAATGACGTCGGCGATGCTGAATTCAAACTGATTGACCACACTCCCGGTTTCGGCTCAGTCGCCAAATACTGGAGCCATATCGTGCAAAATGCCGAAGAAGAAAACCGCGGTTCGTATCCCGCCGATCCCGTGCTGGTGTTGCAGGCAATGGGCCGTAAAATCGGGTTTATTCCCGCCGCCGCCAGGCTGGCGGATCCCAAACGCGAAATGCCGCTGCTGATTTTTCTCTACGAGGGCGGCCTGAGCATGGAACAGATGGCGGAGAAAATCAATGACAAAGTGAAAGAATGCGGCCGCGCGGTAGTAGTCGTCAGCGAAGGCTGCGATGTCGGCGACCTCGGCTTCACTAAAGACAGCTTCGGCCATGCCCAGTTCGGCGCCAGCCAGACCACCGTGCAGCAGGCGTTGGTCAACTACTTGAACCAGCACGGCATCAAGGCCCGCGGCAGCGCCCGCGGACAAACTTTCGGCACCGATCAGCGCTCAACCGCGATTTATGCTTCAACCGTTGACCTGGACGAAGCCTATCGCGCCGGTCAGAAAGCTGTTTTGCTGGCAGTCGAGGGGCAGGGCGGCTATATGTCCACGCTGTTGCGCGAACCCGGCTTGATCTATCAGGTGCGCTATGATAAAGTCCCGCTGGAAGAAGTCGCCAACTCCGAGCGTTTCTTCCCGGCCAACTGGCTTACCCCCTGCAAGACCGACGTAACCGACGATTTCGTCGCTTATGCGCGTCCGCTGATCGGGGAAGACTGGGTCAGCGTTCCGGTAATCAACGGCATCCAGCGTTTCGCCAGGATCAAACCAATCTTTGCCGACAAGAAGCTTCCCGCCTACGAACTGGAAGCATTCAGAAAAAAATAGTTTTAGCAAACACGCGATAAAAAGGCTGAACGAACTTCGTAAAGAATGCCTGTTCAGCCTTTTTATATACTCTATAAGGTTGAAAATTTAACATAGACGAGTAGGATTGTGGATTGGATTTTTTCGATCCGACTGATTGGCGATATGAATATCGCCTGAAGGAGGAACGGAAAAATACGGCCGCAAGACACTCGCCGCAAAGCGGTTGCGATCTTTTGAGTTTGGATTCGCACTCTTCGAGG
>CAIKZE010000135.1 GCA_903831825.1 uncultured Lentisphaeria bacterium
CTGTTATCCTCGGTAATGATTTTTTTGTACGTAACTATTCAATAACCAAGAGGAATAAATTTATACAGAATTGAAAATTAATTAATGAAAAATCTGAACCATATTTTGAATTTAAGAGTAGGGGATTATATAAAAATAATCCCAGCTTGTTAATAATCCATATGTTTTCCATTTACTGGCAAATCGTTAATAATATTGCCAGTAAACTCGATACCAATCGAGTGCTATTTCATTAAAAACAGAGGGGGTATCCACTACATCACCCCCAGTACAAAGACCATATTCTGGAACTATAAATTTGTAATGGAAATGAATGAACAATATTTCTTAAATTTAAGAAAGAAGCAATGATATAAAAACTGATTTTCTTATTGAAAAATACTTCCGAATATCCGGGCTATTTCTTTTAGAGAATAAAGTAAATATCTCAGAATGTTTTTTCATCAGTGTATCAGACCAAAATCCACTACAGAAGAAGCCATTACCGGCAGATGATTCTTATGATTATTTTAACAACGGATATTAACGTAGCCAGACATATAGCGGCCAGTAATATATATAGCATTTTACCTCCTTGTTGATGAAATGATTATTCTTTCGGCAGACAGGTAAATCCGTATCCACGCTGACCATGTGGCGCGTTCCCTTTAGTCTCTAATTTACTTTGATAATTAAACCAGTTCAGGGCATTATCTATCTGCTTAGCGGCACCAGGTTTATTCCGTTTAATCTTCATCGCCATGTTGTTTTTAGTGTTGTAATCCGGCTGCTGATCGTATCGCTCTAAGTCTGGCGGGTTGCAGCGTACATAGCCGGTTCGGGAAGGATCTCCCAGATGCTTCGCCAGTATTTTGTCCAGATATAAAGCGTCACCCAGGCCGTTCTGACTCTTCGAGGCATTTTTTATGATGCCGATATGCCCATGGGGCTTTCCTGAATCGGTTGCTTCCAGTACCCAACCGATCTGAGCTTCTGTTTTCTCTTTCTTCAGCTTTTTCTTCAAACTGTCCAGGCTGCCGCTAAGCGCCTTCGTCAACAGAGCTGGACTTACTCCCTCCGGCACTGTTACGGACAGGTGACTTACGGCAACTTGATTATGTTTTCCAACCATATATTCCAGCCGGTCGTGATACCCCTGGGTGATATTAGCGATAAAGCCTTGGTGACCGTTATGAAGCTGGTGACCTTCAAGATGGGAATCATAACTGATTTTCTGTCTTGGCATGATGACATTTCCTTTGTGTTTTCATATTGTTTGATATTAACTTTTATTGTTTATAGAAATACTAAGTAATACTATACTAAGTAATACTCTTTATATTACCTACTGAGTCGGGAACGGGAAGATGGATACTTATATGGCATTTAACGATGCACGTCGGTGTTATTAAAGGGGGCATGATTTCTGATTTGGTACATATAATATAGTTACCATAAACGTTTTACAAATATTAACAAATCTGACTAAACAGAGAAATTATCGAATACTTTTGAATAATTATAGCAGGGGAACAAGACGGGGCTATGGATATAATTACCCATGCCCCCCGCGATTTTTCCATTTTGTTTTACCGGAGATAACTGACTTTAAGCCGGGAATACCCCCTTTTCCATACAGAACATACAGAACATACAGATTTTCTTGATTCAGCGTTTGAACCTGACATGGAAAAATCCGGCACGATTTGTCGTTTTACCATCTGTCAGGCGATTGCGCTGGACATCCCGGCGGAGCGAAGCTTGAAAGCAGCAAAGCATGGCATCTGGAATCTTATTTTGGAATTCACGCTGATTCCATAAAGACCACTCCATCATTTTGCAGAAGTCGGTAAATGCCCCGAACATTTCATCGCTGGTAATCGTCGTTCCACGATTCGCTTCAACACAGGATATGAGAAACAACTTCAGCGGTTCCGCCGAACCAAACAGATAGTCTAGCCGAGCGGTTTGAACCGCGTTGCACGACATCTCTCGGTTATCGGACAGCAGCAACTCTCTGGCCCCAGACAACATCCAGTTCAGAATGCCCGGACCCTCTTCTTGCAGCAGGGTTTCGGCAAAATCTCGTTTGACTGCGGGAGGGATGAATTTTTTACATCTTATCCAGCGAATCCGCCGCCGCCATGCGCCCTTGTCTTCCTCGCTTTCGAATTTCAACGTTGGAGTCGGATTGCCCACAATGATCAGATTGTATTTGCCGCGGATGATTTCATGCTCATTGGACATTTTATGCTCTATCCGCAAATCATCGTCACCAACCAACGATTTGATGATACTCATGCCTTTGGCGGTGAAAAACGAAGTAGTGGATTCCCGTCCGCTCAACAGATTTTTATCCAGGAAAAAGCCCAGCTCAAAACGTCCGGAAATATGATCGGGGCGAATTTGCGAGCAATTTTCTGGACCTACGATTGCTTCGATAATCCGGACTATTACGCCTTTCCCGCTGCCGCCTGACCCGGTAATTAGCAATAACGTTTGGGTGATATTCTGACTGAGCAGACATTGACCGGCGTAGCGTTGAATTAAATCGAGGTCATCGAATTCGATCAGGTTATATAGCAATTCGTGCAAAAAATGAGGACACTCCGCCATCGGATCAAAAGCAATTTCCACGCGGCTTCTGCTGCGATAGTCAGGGTAGAATGGTTTCAGTTCCCAGAGCTTGGTTTCAGTATTGAATTCCAATACACCATTAAGGCAGTGGATGAAAATTCTCCCTGATTTGTCGAAAAACTTCGGTTCGGCAGCTAATTCCTTTAAAAAAGTCAGAATTTCTCGGATAATACTGATTTTCCGCTTAGTTTCAATTGCGGGCTGGTGAAAAAATTCCGCACACCCGTGAAGGAAGAGACCGATGTGACTGAACATTGCATGTTCGCTTTGATTGCGCCACAAACCAGTCTGGGTATCATAATGAAAAAACTTCTTCTCTGCTGGAATATAAACGGGATTGGAATCACGACGGGACAGTTCGGCAAAGCCATGGCTGTTAAAATAAACCATCTGGCCTTTTTCGCCAACGTCGAACAGCCTGCCGTAGCGACTAACAACTTCTTTCAATATATTATCCGTAATCATCTCATTCTCCTTATGTTGATAGATGCTTGAGATTACATAGTTCTCAACTGTCAAGCAAGTTTACTTGAGCAATTTTATTTCGTTCCGCAATGGCGGCTAATTTCTTTTCTGGCGGCAATTCAGTCAAATCTTTTAATCGGGTTGTGTCATACGGCATTGATGGAATTACTTGGTGATTAACCACTTGTTCTTCCTGGTCTGTAGAGAGAGCCTTGGCGCTTAGAAAATAACCATTGGAGCTGAATGTTGCCGCGACTGATGCAATGCCTTGGGCTGATATACCCACATTTACTCCGTTATTACCGTCAATCCTGCTTGCCGAGATGACCTTTGACGTCATGTGACGGACCTTTTTCAGTAGCGCGGAATCGTCCCCCGTCGGCAGGATGATGACAGCTTTACGATTGCGGCGGCACCATTGAATGGCCTCGAGAAATACCGTAGGGTGCGCCCATACCTCATATCCTGTGAAAAACACGCCTTGTGCCGTCCCGACAACGGCCTGGAAAACGTTGAGCCACTCCTCCGGCGAAGCATCAACAAAGCGGCTATCGCAGATACGGACCCCGGAATTACGCAGATAGCCGGCGACTATATCCGTCGGATGATCGACAAAGACTACCGACGCAAAAAGACCATTCTCCCAAAGTCCTGGGAAAATGGCGGTACCGGAGTTTATAGACCGAGCCCAATGTGCAATCAACATCGACACGATAAACTCATCTTGGATTTCCAGCAATACGCTGTCGCCCAAACTGAATAATCCGGCGATAACCGGTACCGCTTTGTGTGCGTTCACGGTTGCGGTAATATCCCCGAGATAATCCGCCTTCAGTTCTTCTGGAACAAAAATATCATGCTGTTCCGCCAATTTACAGAGTTCCGGCAATGTTAGTTCTTCCACTCGACAGTTGTCTAACCTGAAACCGTAAAAACGTTTACCTTGCAGGTCGAGGTATCCCAAGTTCCTATTTCCGATCAATCTAATACAACTTACCGAAATCAGTTTTTTACGTAATTGGGCGACACACTTAATTACATAATTGACCTCTTCCTTATCAAACTCATTAAGAAGCGTTAACCATACACGCTTTCCCCGAAATGGAGCAAAATTACTTTTGTCTACGCCGCTTGCTCCGCCGGGGATGCATCCGGGAGCAATGCCATTGGGAAAAAGTCCAAACATCATGGCTGGATCAAAACAAAGAATGACATCAGTAATATGCGGTTGCGCAATCTTTTCCGCTCCCCAAATTGCGATGTTCTCTTCCGGGGCGAAAAACACCCGGCGTGGCCCGATAAAACCTTGACGCTTCAAATAGCGATACGGCAATAACAAAGTCCCCATTGGGGTAGGTAGCAATTCAATTGCATATTGAGGTATATTCCTGGCATCACATACGAGATAGTTAGCGCTATTGCAGTCGCCCCGTGTTGTCAGTAGCGAATCGTCCAGATGCCAGTTCCCCTCACAAATGCGATTTTTATCTCCCAAGTTTCCGGAAAGCCCCCAAGCCCCGCCCAGCACCTCGGCCTGTTGATATTCAGTGAAGTCAAATCCTAACACGTCAGGCTGGATGATTATTGACTTTGAATATACTGATGCCCGCAAGTAGATGTTCTGCGTATTCCACGGGAATTGCCCGTTGAGAGGTGAATTTGAAGGTATACCACGAAAATCAACACTTCGAGCTTCGATCAGAGGTTCGCCGTCAGGGACAAAATCAAATGGATTGCCTGGGAAAATGAGTCCGCAACCGAGCCGACAAGCAAAATTCAAGTGAATTCTTATCCCACTGCCGTCAATTATCAGACAATCTCCATCAATGGACGTTCCGCCGTGAGCCCGACCGGCTTCCGCTTCATCACAGAGTGCTTGGTTAACTCTGGATGCCAGTATGACATTGTTCGATGCCTGCCGCTTGCAGTTGAACATAAAAATTGAATTAAAATTTAAGTTTTTAATAATTGCTTCAGTGCTCATTTATTACCTCTGCTATTTGCGAAACAAAATAACAGGTTTCTTCAATAACAGTCCAAGGGGAAGTGTAAATCCATATTCGTAGCAGTTCATCAAACTTATAACGATACTGCTGACCGGCAATGACAAAACGCAGAAGGAGATTCATAAGTAATGTAACTCCGATAGGGGCAAAATGAGGCAACTGAGGATTCTGTTTCCAGCGAACAAGCGTTCCGAGGACTGCCCAAATATCGCTGGTTTCATTGAGTGGTTGGGAAACTATATATCCACATTCCTGCTTCAGAATTTGCTCGTAAAAGAAGCTGTTCTCTCGCATGAAATCAATAGGAATGACTTCCGTCAGCAATTTTGAAACATCAAGAGAAAAAGTTTTAGCTTCGGTTATATAGATTTGATGAAGCCTCAGAACAATTTCCCGAATAGCAAATATATCGGGAGTATATGTTATCCCGAAAGGAGTCGTGATAATTTTGGTGATGTCGGATTCGCTGGGACAGACACCCAGCAAACCAACTAACCGTTGGCTTGCTGGAATGATATCCTTCATATTGGAGTTCCCCGCAACAGAATCAGTTCTGACTAAATCAAACACGATATCCTCCTGGCATCGACGGTGCCATTCTGCGCCAGCTCATGAACCTTCCCGTCTTCTGTCTGACTGACGGAGATGGACAGTGTTGGCTCTGGGGCAGCCGGCATTGGTAGTTCAAGGGCTATGAGGTCATCTGTTTTCATAAGTTTTTCCTTTCGCTTGCTTTTCGAGCAGATCATTTGCGAGAGCTGTTTTCATTTTTTGTAATCTCCTGATTATTTTTTTTGAATGAGCCCGCGATTGCCTGCGGTTCAGACAATCACGGTTTTCATTTATTGTTTAGTTTTTTTTCTGCATTTGCGCATAAGCCTTGCTATGCATCATCATATCGTCGCAACGGCACATGCCCGATTCTGCGACCCGCACCTCCTCAGCGTCTCTCCACCACCTCATAGCTTGCCCCTCATCTCTAATTACGCCGATCCCATTAAACAGGCAAACCCCGATGCTTTTCATAGCGCCCCGATGCCCCGCCTGTATCGCCGCTTCGCGATACCAGTTTGCCGCCTCGGCATTTAATAGTCTTGCAAGCCTGTATTGCGCAGGCGCATGGCCCTGCGCCGCGGCCTTTCGGTATAGCGCCATTGCAGCGTCTATATCTTGAACGATGATTTCTTCGTGTTCATCGTTTTCAAAAAAGAATTCGTCGCGTCCATATCGGGCCTCTTCCGCTTTTATGTACTGTTGGAGACTCAACGGCAAATCCTGGGCTATTCCCTCATAAAACAAGGCTGCCTGATACTGGGCTTCCGCATCGCCTTTTTCAGCGGCGGCCAGGCATTGTTTAATTTCATCCGGAACATTTTTCATTTCTTCTGGGACTTCTTTCATGCCATAGTGATCCATACTCATTCGCCTCCGTTCGCAATCGTTTCAATTTGATCAAGGTCAAATCGGCACTTGCGCTGTGAAAGCTTATAAACATCTATTTTCCCAGCTCGAATAAATTTCAACAATGTGGGAGCTGAAATACCCAAGATTTGAATGGCTTCTTTGCGTTTTATCAACCGGCGTTTCTTCGGCACGGATTTACAAGCAGCCAATATTTTATTTCTCTGTTCTAGACTTACTTCTGAAGCATTATCCAAGAGCGCTTCGAAAGCTAAAATTAAGCGTTGTTCCATAATATCTATTCCTGTCCGTAACGCCGGTGTTACGGAATGTTAAATGCTGTTTCCGGCCAGCCTGTTTTGAAATATTCATAATTAATTTTTCCATAAGTAATAATCCCTTGCGAACCAGACTTCTGTCTTGTTCATCATGGTTTGTCTAAATTCTTGCCGATTTTAATCCTCTTGCCTACCAATAAGCGTTATCTGATAGGATCAGGACATCCTCATTCCTTCCAGAACGCACATTGTTCTGTTTGGGATTGTTGATTATACCATAAACATGACCTCCATACTTTTAAAATTTTAAACAAGTGGCGGAAATTGTTATGTTCAACGCCGATGACCGTAACGAGCAACGGGATACCCAAGCAACACCATTTCTTGTTATTTAAATAATATAGTTTATAACAGGAATAAATCAACCATAAATCAAACAACTGGAACATATTACAATTATTTAAAACACAAATATAACGTATTATTTATTCAATAATTTCTTAAAAGTGATAAAAATAATTTGTTTTTAATAGAGAATGCGATAAATTATATTGTATAATACGTAATAATTAATAGAGGTTTTATAAAAAGCGCAAAAAATTAAAATTTGTTTTTTTTATAACGCCAAATAGTCCTGACAAATGTACCGGAGAATTTATATGAGAAAGAAAACGATTGATAAAAAAACCATTCGTGAGGCAGCTATATTTTATTTCCTTTGTGGACTTGTAGACCGCCCTGGCCTATGTCAAGGATGCGAAATACTTAAAACGTTCCTTCATAAGCATAAGTATGCTTCCTCAGCCCCAATCTCAATTATTTCTTTTTGGAACAATGTTGATAGCAAATATATGTTGCCTCTAAAACCATTGTTTCGATTGGGAAAACATGAGATGCCGTGCATGTCCTTCAAAATAAATTGCTTGTTTCGTTTAAAAAAAATTGCCAATGCTTTGGATGGTGCTGAAAAAATATATTATGAACTGAAAAATAAAATCAATAACAACATTGACCAATTAAAGCATTCCCTCGGTGGCGCTGTAAAATTACGCAAGCAAACTTGGGATGCTTTTTTAGGACTAACTGTTTTGCAATGCGGCTGTGTTCGCCTTGCTAATAAATGGGAAAATATATCTAAAGTTTTTGAATTACCGCCGTGCATGTCCGAAGCAAAGTCGGGAATTAATTCCAACGATGAAAATAAAGTTTTTGAGCATTTGCACAATAACCTCGTTAAATATAATTCTCACAGCAAAATGATGATTTCAATGCTGCAAGAATATCTGGGGGTTCTCTTGCTGGGGCAAAAAAGCCAGCTTTTACACGACCAATACGGATATCGGTCCGAGAATATCTACGATGATTTGAAACGGAATACTGTAGAGTCGTATCCATTAGCATTGCCGAATAAACTCGAAGTTCGTTTGTTCTTGTTGCCTGAAAACATGGAAGACAAGGACCGCAGACGGTTAAAAAACACAATTTTCAACGAGCTATTTGAAATTCCAAATCTCACGGAATTTATATCCGCAGATACGCCGCCGAGGATTCGTTCGATGTTATCTGGTAATTACCTTACAATTTATAAGTCTGGTGCGACTCTTACAGATGAATTTCCCGATTTTTTGAAAGCATATCCGGTAATAAATTTGTTTTGCGTTGAAGGAAAATTACTTACAAAAAAAGTACTTCATGAAAACGATGGGGAAAATGATCTCAAAATCAATCTTAATAATGATAACAGTTGCTTGCTTGTGGTTCATGATGATACAAAAAAAAATAAAAAATGGCTGAATAAATGGAAAGAGCAGAGAAAATTAAAACATTATATTGAACTCACGGAAACAGATGGCGAAAATCTGTTTTCAAGAATTACCAATCTTGTAGAACGTGAAAAGTTAAATGAGGGTTCTCACGATCACGACTCAGAAAATAATATTCATCGGCTAACCTATCTTTTTGACGAAGAGCGTTACAAATCTCTCCATTACATGACTATCTTGTTTGAGATGGCAATACATGTTTACTTTGGAGTTGAGAATAGTTTAGAATCGGAACCCGCATCTTCTGAATCATGGATAATACATCACTTAAACAAATGTGAATACGAACGAAAGAAGCAAGCCTTGAGAGATATTCTGTCTTTCAAACCAGTAGTTCAGACTCTTATTCGCCGTTCACTCAAAAAAATAGAATTTGAAGATATACCAAAGCATTTTTTACAGCCGACCATTGCAAGAAAAGGAAAGCGTTTAGCGACGTCTTGGTTTGTGGGTAAAGATGGACATAACACAAGGAACACAGCAGTACTGATCGCTCTCGGTAAGGCCGTCATTGATTTCATTCAGAATGGTACAATTACAGAAGAAACGCATATTGCAAAAGAAATCAGAAATATAGACGACAGGCTGCGAAGATTAGAAGACAGGATTTTGCAAATAAACTCATCGGGTGGAGAAAAAGCAGGGATAAAGCGTAAACGAAATATTTCTTATGAAGACAGGAAAAAAATCCCCAACGAAGAATTGAGAGAGGCTCTTCTTGTGGGGAAAGTGAAACAATAAAAAGCAAGGACTGTAGAGAAATTCCGGCATGAAATCGCCTGTCATGAATATATCTTTCAAGCACCTTGTCTTTATTTGTCATTGCAAGGTCGTAGCTCAGAGTTTTCATCTTGATGAAAGGCTTTTCCAATGTAATCAAGAAGGGTCTGTGCTGCGTTAAAAGGGAGGCGGTCAATCAGGTTATGGAGTTTTTTCTTTTGAATTTCTTCTGGAGACTCTTCTGAAGGAATCGGTTTAACATCAATTGCTTCTGCAAGTTGAGGCAAATCAAGCGCGGAAGCAACCCGACGAGCTGCATCTTCGCTGGTATGTGTATAGTGAGCCGTCATTGCCGGATTTGAATGACCTGCTGCGTCTTGAATAACCGCCTGAGGAGTACCGCTCATGGCATGAAGACTTACCCAAGTGTGCCGAAAGCTGTGAAATCCCACCAATACGATGGCACGTGGCTTGCTGTCGTAAACTTTCTTTTTCCCTTCGTAGTGGAATTTTGTTCCTGTTCCTGCGACATGTGTCTCAATTCCGCACTTGTGAAAATGAGTCTGAATGATTCGAGTAACATTACCTGTTCCATGAGGACCTTGGTAAAGTTCAGCAAAACGCGGGAGAAGATACCCTACTCGTTGAACTTCCGGGATCTGCTGTAATTCATGCAGCAGAAGCGAAGGAATTCCAATCGTGATTGCTTTATGGCTACGACTGGCAGTTTTTCGTAAAACTCGTTTGATAATCTGACGCTCCAAGTCTATTTCTCCCCATTGAAGAGTACAAGCATCTCCCAGACGCAGTCCAGTGAAAGTGCCGACTTGAAGGAGCAATCGCAAATCTCCGGTGGCAGTATAAATGGTTTTTTTCAATTCAGCAATGGTTAATTCACGCCGGCTTTTGGGCTGTTGAGGCCGGCGCTGAATATCTTCAAAAGGATTTATGGTCAAGCGAGCTGGCTTAAACAGAACACGACAAAACATCCGTAAAAACTGGAGATATTTATTGTAGGTGTTGGCGGACTTAGGATCGAGCCGTAAATAAAATCACTTTTAATGGGCTACATATCTCTGATATCTGTTCTATCGCCCATCATTAATCACTGTTAAAAATCTTCATATCAAACGAATTGCGGCACTTGAAAAATGCGCGCGGCGA
>CAIKZE010000136.1 GCA_903831825.1 uncultured Lentisphaeria bacterium
AATAGAGTTTTAAACTGTATTAATGCAAGCATGAAGATCGCTGGATAAGATATTATTGTAAACGCCGGAAATGGCAGTTAAATTGCCGCCGTCAAACCCGGCAGGATTTTCTTTTAGGACCTTTTCGGACAGGGTCTAGCTTGTTAAATCCGAGAATGACGGAACGGTATAATGATTTCGCGGTAGACACCGCGGTGGACTGGCTTGAGAATGCCGACCATGGAAAATTCGATGTCTGCAATAAAAATATTACGGATACCGACGGCTGGTTCAATTTGTATACACGCGACCGTAAAAGTTTGGGCAAAATAAAATCGCGCAGCCTCAGCACGCGCGAGGAATTGCCGAGTGCCGGCAATGGATTGAAACGTTATGAATTGAGGTTCGGTTCCAATTTCAGCGAGTCTCCGAAAGATGTTATGGAACAAGTGATTGTCGAATCTGACAACCGCTCCCGCTTTACAGTCATTAATGCAGGCTACTGGCTGTATTCCTTTCGTTCGACCAAAACGGGGACGCGGGTTTTTACCGAGGATGAAAAGCAGCAAATTAAAACTGTGGCGGAAAACGTATTGAAAAAAATTGATGCCAGAGATACAACATTTTTCAAACAGGCATATGCCGAGTGGACAGAACAGCCGGATTATTTCCATTGGAAAAGTTGGATAGCCGCTGAAGCAAAATCAGGCAAAATAATTGCCAATCTTTATGAAACTCTGTCCAAGGGTAAATTGTCTCCTTGGAAATTTAGCGGCGTGAATGCGTTTACTCCGGTCGGGCGCACCGGTTTTGAATGCAGCAGTGTTTACTACAGCTTTTCAGTAAATTCGGAAGGAAAATCCAGAAATTTTATAGTGCAGATCGGGATCGACCGTGATCTTTATCTGGATAAATCCGCGGAATGGAAATTCTTCAGCCTATGGTTCTGGGAAAAAAAAGAAAAGAAAAAATAGAAGGAAAACAAGATGTTTGCAAAGACTGAAAAATCATGTGCTTTTACGCTTATCGAACTCCTGGTGGTGATTTCGATCATTGCCATTCTGGCCGGAATGCTGCTGCCTGCATTGCAAACGGCCAGGGAGAAAGCCAGGACATCAAGTTGCGCCAACAACCTTGCATCAATGCACAAAGCGCTTGCAATTTATCTGGTTGACTGGCAGGACCGGATTTTCTGGGGAGTGGATTCCAATCCTGCTTATTATATGGACATGTATGTTTACGGGGGACGCAACAGCGGGAATGCCTACAGCGGCCCGCAGGGAGACCTGTTTGAACATTATGTGCCGCGTCCGTTGAACCGTTATGTCGATAACAACCTTTCCATATTCCATTGTCCGAAGGATATCGCGCCTTCCGCAATATGGAATAATTCCACCAAATTCGAGCAGGTGGGCAATTCTTACTCGTTTAACTGGTATCTGCGCAACACCAAAATTACCGCCATTCCAGGCATTTCGCTGCTGATCCTGTTTACCGAGGCGCCGGCTGTTGAAGGAAATTTATCGAGGTATTCCTGGCATGGCGACAAAGTCAATGCCTGTTTTCTTGACGGTCATTTGAAGTTCTTCTGGGTTCCGCCGCAAGACGGGTCCGAGCCGGTTTGGTGGCACGGGCAATCCGCCGCGCCGACAGGCGTGACAAACTGAGCGGAGTTGCCCCTGCATATCAGCGTCTTCCGGGAAACAAATAATCTGCGGCATGAACTTGCAATGACCGGATACCCGGAGGCTTAGAGCTTATCCGTAAATAACTCCCAGTTTTCTATATATTATCATGGATGCTGTCAAATGAAGTAGCGCCTCATAATTGGCTGACTTTTTCTCAAACCGCACCAGGACTTTCCTGAAACGATTGAACCATGAATGAGT
>CAIKZE010000137.1 GCA_903831825.1 uncultured Lentisphaeria bacterium
CCTGCCCTGCAAAAAGCCCGGGAGAAAACAAAACAGATAGCCTGCGTGAATAATCTGAAACAAGGGGGACTCGGATTAATGGCGTATGCAAATGATTACAAAGGAATACTGCCCCGCTTGATAAGGCTCGACGGCACGGTAATGGACTGCAATACAAACAGCATCGAGGCGCCGAACGTGTTCCTCGGTGGCTGGGTGGGATTCGGACAGTTGCATAAGCTGAAATATATCGAATCAGGGCGGATATTATACTGCCCGTCAGACACGGGAACAGGCTTTGGAATGAAGAATTGCCTGGGAAGCGCCGACACCACCTTGATTTCTTCATATATGTACAGGGACAATTGCGAATGGAATCACTGCAAGCTGTATGATATTTCACGGAAAGCGGCCTGGGGCTGGCTTCTCGCCTCCGACAATTTCACGAGTCCGCAGAAAATCTTTCATAATAACAGCGTAAACATTCTTTTCGCTGACGGACGGGTCAAGATGTGGCAGAACGGCGAAAAAGGAGCCGCGCTGATGAACTCGCTTTATTCGGGACGGCTTGACTACTTTACACAAATAGCGGACCTGAATCACTATGCGGGATACTGATTTTCAAATTTATCATAAATAAAAAAAGGAGACGGCGCATGCTAAGAAGAATTTTACTGGGATTGACTCAACTTTTATGGGCGGCAGGAATATGTTGCGCAGAGGAGCAGCTTAATATTATTCCGACACCGAAAGAAATGAAAAAAGTTGCCGGCCGGTCAGAAGTAAATGCGTCAAACACGCTCATCGTTCTGGGGAAGAACGCGAACTCCGCAAGCATACTGGGCGCGGAGGAAATCAACAGGAAAATGCGTGAATTGAATTGTACGCAATTATCTATAATCAGGGAAGATGCCGCAGTCGGGTCAGAAGCTAAAAATCTTATAATCATAGGAACCGTTTCAGAAAACGGACTCGCAAAAAAATACCTTATTCAGAGCAAAGAAAACATCCCCGATAAAAAAGAGGGGTATATCATCACATCCGACACAGATAAATCACGCACTGTCTATCTGTTGTCGGGACGGGATCAGGCCGGATTACTCTACGCATGCGTCACATTCAGGCAGCTTCTCAGGCAGGATAAGTCCGGAGCTTATGCACTGAACGCAACAATAAGGGACTGGCCGGATTATACATCTCGAGGAATATTCATCGCCACGGATTTTAAACAGGGACATGAAAAATATCTGCCTTATCTCGACTGGGCCCTTTATCATAAATGTAATTTCGTTGTGGCAGACACATGGAGCGTCAGCAACGGCAATCTCACAGTGCCAAGTGATCCGAAAATCATCGGCGAAATAAAAAAGTTTAATGATTATGCGGAAGCCAGAGGCATTGAAATCATGGATCTCATGTTTTACTGGAACATCGGATATATTCCGGCTGACAAAGGGAAAGCTGAATTCAAAGGGTGCGGCGAAACAGACAGAAGTTACTGGTGCTTCAGCCGGGATGAGCTAATAAAGGCAAAAGCGGAAAAGATTGCGGCATTCCTCAAAAACGCCGGTTGTAAAAAAGTCCTGCTTCACTCCAGGGACGGATCGCCAACTGAACGGTGGAACGAACGCTGCGCAGACTGCCGGAGCCGCTTCGGGGAAGACCGTGCCGGAGCTGATGCAAATTTCATAAACATCAATTACCAGACAATAAAAAAAGAGATTCCGGACTGCACACTCATATTCGTGGTTGAACCATACTACGGCAATATAGACATCCCGGAAAACAAGCCGTACAAGGAATATTTCGGGCGACTGACAAAGTTGATACCGGAAGACGTTTATCTGGTAAATTCCGAGTGGGACAGGGAATCACAGGATTCATGGAAAAAGGTTGTCCGTCAGCCGATACTGCACTGGCGCAATATAATGATCGACCCGTGTAACTGCGGAATGGATTTCTCAACCATGCCGTCTCTTTCAGTAAAATCAGGATATTATCCGGGCAGCAGAGATATCGCATTCCCCAATATCCACATTGGCCCGGGAATTCTGGAAATATTTCCGCTGATGTCCGCTGAATTCATGTGGAATGTAGACGCTCCGGGATGTTTTACGCTCCACTCGGATACATCGGCAAAGCCGGAAAAGTCCATTGAAACACTGTACGCATATCCCGTGCAGAAAATAAGTAATATGTCCTACAATGACTGGCGATGGTCTGAATCAACTGAAAAGCCAGTGGAAGTCGCATATAAACTGTTGCCGCGCATCTGCGAAGAAGCTTTCGGCAGTGACGCCGCTGAGATGATGAGCGAAATTCTCCGCATGGGCGTGGCAAAGGGCGTGTTGCTGATGACCGGCGCGGCTTACAATTCTTCCGGATACTACAATACATTCCATAACCCGGCGATAATAAAAGACCAGTATCAGAAAGCGGAGAAAGCGGTAGAAAAACTTACTGAATATAAAAAATCGGGACGGGATTTCAAGAAACTGGAAACTTTTCTCAGGGATATGAGACTGGCGGCAGTCGGCGGCAAGTCCCATTATCACATGCTGGCGGCTGAAGAATACATCAAGACCGGGAAAACGGATGAAGCACAGGCGGAACTTAAACTGGCTGTTGAAAATCTCAAAAACTCGGAAAAGGATTTCAAGAAATGGGAATTTACGAGGCTGGATAATGTATCCAAGTCAGTTGACTCACTGAGTTTTAGAATCAATATTCTGGCAAAATCGAAAAATAAAAAGAATCCGGGAGTCAAGGTCGGAATATATAATCCCAATGAAGCGGGCGGCAAAGTCTACGGGGAAATGCCCATTTACTCAACCCTGCTTAATATTGAAGGGATTACTCCTGAATTCATATCTTCGCTGGATAATATTATCGCTTACGACTGCATCATCATCCCTGATTGCAAGAAGTTCGCCGCCGCCGATGAGGGTTCTTTCCTGGTGGTGGAGAGAGAAATCTACAACGCCGAGAAAAAGCTGCGCGATTACGTCATGAAAGACGGCGGAGGAGTGCTTTTTTACCATGACAGCGTAGGCATGGAAAGATTTGCGACAGGACGGCCTGTGTTCCCTGAATTATGCACAGGCACACAGCGGGTTGACAGCACAAGGCTCGTCATAAATGCCGAGCATCCCGTAACCAGGGGAATGAAAAAAGGAGAACCCTTCGAACATATGTACTTTGATCATATACAAATAAAGCCCGGGGAACAGGGAACCGTCATCGTTACGGACAAGGATAATATGCCGGTCGTAACTGCTGCAAAACAGGGGAAGGGCCGCGTCGTCCTGAACGGCACCATTATACTCAATGCAAATGAATTATCTCTGAAAGAAGTTTCCGGAATAGACAGAGAACTGCTCATAAATTCAGTATTTTGGCTTACAGGCAAAAATAAATAATACGGAGAGGCGTTTTATGAAAAACAGATTATTCTATGGACAAATATTTTTTACCGGTTTAATTACCGCCGCGACAACAGTTCTCCACGGACAGGAACCTGATCCGGGCAGATCATCAATAATCGTAATCGCCAGATCCGTCGAGGAAAACGCCCCGGTAGCGGGTGAGCCTGTGGCGGTAAGGATAACATTGAAAGATAATGCCCAAAAGCCAGTGACGGACGTAAACGGCGCGAATATCAGGTTATTCATCGAAGATGCCGCCGGAAAAATGGAGGAAATGTCTTTGACAGGAAAAACCGCTTCCAACGGAATCATTTACGGCATATTCAGGAATGAACAGGTGAAATTTAAAAGCCCGATCAGGTTTGCCGCCCAGGTCAATGGCAAGATATTACAGGAAACAGGTTCCATAAAATACAGTGACGCCGCGGAATCCATTGACCAGGGCCAGCCTCTCTGGAACGGCAGCAACAAGATTTTCGGAAACAAAACAATCGGGCAGAAGTTTGTCTGCGGAAACATAACTGAAATATCCCGCATTAAAGTATTGTTCTTCAGGAATGATTCTGCAAAGATTGCGCTGCCCGCCTTGAAGCTGTACGAATGGAATAAAGATTATAAATCCACAGTATCGGCAGCGCCGGTTGCAGTGTCACGGGTACCGTCATTCAACGAGGGGCGCTCTTCAGAAAAAGATGTCGCGATTTATGCAGTGGAGACAGCGGTAAAGGCCGGAAAGGAATATTATTTTGAATTGGAAATCCCTGATAAATCGGGTGATGAAAAGAACTGCATAAATGTATACCGTACCTGGAATCACCCGGGAAGCAATACCCCGTCAAATCCTGATTCATATCCGCAGGGTGATATTTATTTCAACGGACAGGAAATTGATAAAAGCGACTTGGTGTTTTACACCTTTTATAAAAACAGCAGAACGGGAAAATGAACCATATGAAAAAAGAATTGCCTGTACGCGGATTTCTCATGCATCTTTCACATTATGATCCATTGTGGACAAGAGAGGACTGGAGAAGGAAATACCCTTTTGACCTGAAGCTTGGAATGGATCTCATTGACGAAATGAGTCGAAGCGGACTGAACACGCTGATCGTTGACTGCGAAGACGCGATACGCTTCAAATCTCATCCTGAAATAGCACGGTCTTATACTGAGCCGACCGGCCTGCTCGAAAAAATTTTCAAGCACGCCGCGGCGCGAAATATCGAAATCATTCCCAAACTTAATTTTTCTCAGAGCAGTTTCTACGGGCACAATGAATGGATGTACCCTCATAACAAATGGGATGATAAGAAAGACATATTCGATTCGGAAGAATACTGGAAGATTGCATTTGAACTGATCGATGACATCCTTGAGATCGGACAAACAAAAAAATTTCATATCGGCATGGATGAGGACAATGACAGGTCACACCGCTTGTTTAAAGACGCAATCAACATCCTGTGTGCCGGACTGGCCAAAAGGAATATACGTACCATCATGTGGCGTGATTCCCGGACAGATCCGCGCGGTGAAGGGTTCACGGAAAAACATAATTACGCAGAAAGCAGAATTCCCAAAGATATTATTCCGATCATCTGGAAATACGATGAAGCCGGGAATCCCGCAACAATAAAGCACATTATAGAGAATGGATTTGAATTATGGGGAGCCACTGGGGAAACGGCATCAAAAGACGTGGTTTCCAGGTGGCGGAAATCATTATTGAAGTATGGAGGCAGAGGACTGATTCTCACCAAATGGATTCCGTGCCATGAAATAAACCGGAAAAGCCTTATGGATATCATAAAACAACTCGGGCCGCTTCTTTGACAATAGAGCGCGTACCATCTAAAAATTAACCTCATCAAATTTTTACAGAAATGGCGGATTTTTAAATTTGACGAATAGCTTTATAAGAGCTTTTCCCTTTTCATAAATGGAGCAATATAAACCCTTATACCGAATCGTAATCTTATACCGATTCGGTATGAATCAGCATTATTCCAGCCGTGAAGGAGTTGTTAAGAAATAAACTTGACAAGTTTCGCGAAATATCCCGAAGTGATTTTGTGAATTGCCGGTGTAATGAATTTAAACCTTAATTTTAACGCAAAGGCGCAAAATCGCTAAG
>CAIKZE010000138.1 GCA_903831825.1 uncultured Lentisphaeria bacterium
AATCCAAACTCAAAAGATCGCAATCCCGCAGACGCGGGACGAGTGTCTTGCGGCCGTATTTTTCCGTTCCTCCTTCAGGCGATATTCATATCGCCAATCAGTCGGATCGAAAAAATCCAATCCACAATCCTACTCGTCTATGTTAAATTTTCAACCTTATAGAGTATATTTGCGGCCAAGGCGGAAATCCAAAACGGAATCCGCCTTTTTTCATGCCTTCTTACTTGATCCAGCGCTGAAATTTACAGAGCACTTTTTCCCAGATTTGAGATGCGGTGATAACCTTGTCTTCCGGCGTGAATTCCCCATATTCCTTCACTTTGAATACGCCTCCGATAAAAACATTCATCCAGAGAAACTGGTTGCGTCCGAGTTCGTCAAGCGTTTTGCAGAACGAAGGCAGATCTTTGACCTGATTGAGCGCCTTGATCGCCATCACCGCCCGCCGGGCTTTGGTCACCCGCATCGATCCGGTTTTCACGTCAAAGGACAGCGTGTAACAGTCCATTGCCGGAAGTTCCACCTGCGGGTCGAACAGGCCGGGGTCATCAACATAGCCGCCTTCAATGACTGCTTCAATCACTACGGACTGGCTTGCCGCGTCCTTGATCGCGTCCGCGATTTTTCCATTGCGGCAGTCTTCAATGAAATTATGCCATGCCCAGCCGTCAGTCATAATGAGCCGTCCGCCTTTTTTTGACGGATAAACCGCTTTCAACATCGGATCAAGTCCTTTGGACAGATACAGTCCGCAGGAAATGGCATCCCTGACCTTCTCGTCCCAGCTAAAACCGAATTTGCCGAATTTAAAGAACGGCAGTTCATTGGACGGCACCAGCCACCATGAAGTCATTGTCGGCTGAAAATGGTTGTACGGACGCCGGATCAACCGGCCGGCTTCCGGCGGCAGGATCGCCTCGATTGCTTCGCACAATTTTCGCGGCGATTTGTTTTCACAGTAAAGCGTATTCATCTCTTTCCGGAATTTTTCCGGTTCTTCCTTTCTATTGAATAATAAACTTCAGACAGCAATTTTACTTGCTTTCAGACCGCTATTCCGTATAATCTTTCATCAAATCACATAAACAACGCATCTGCTACTTGAAAAGTAACACTTTTCTTTATATAATGTAGTCAACTATATTCATAACCCAAGCGGTTTTTAAGAATAATGAGATTTAAAAGAGTTGAAAAAACTGATCTGCTCGACAGATTTACTGATACCTTACCTGCCTTTCCGGGCAACGGGGAAGGGCGGCGCAGCCTGAATCCGTTGAAATGGCTGGTATTTTTCTTTAAGACATACATTAACAAGCCATTTTTTTATACGGCATTTGTTGTTTATCTGCTGCTGGCGTTATTTTTCAATTATCTGCTGGACCAGACGTACAATGAGAAAAGATCCATATATCTGGACAGCCAGGCGCAGATTGCCGAACATTCGTTTAACGTGCTTTACAAATCCTATTGCAACCTGGCCAAGTTCATTTATTATGAAGTTCTCGGACGGGGCGATGTGCTTGAACTGCTGGACCGCGCCTGGAAAGCCGACTCCAAGACCCAGAGCATGCTGCGTGAGCAGATAATGCAAAAACTGAATATCACTTACCGCCATTTTCTGGAAAAGAATTTAAGTCAGTTTCAGTTTTATTTCCCGGATAACATTTCTTTTGCCAGCCTGAACCAGCCGGAAAAGTTTGGCGAGGACATGAACGGGGTTCGTTATTCGATAGTATGTGCCAACCGGACGGAAAAGGAAATATACGGTTTTGAACATGATTTTTCCTCTGCCGGGTTCCGTGCGGTTTTCCCGATCCTGTATCATGGCCGTTATATCGGCGTTTTTGACGTCGGCTTCAGGTTTGAAGCATTGGAAAGTATTCTGCATTACGAGTTCGGCGGGGATGATGTATTGCTGGTGCATCTGGATGAGGAAACCAGAAATAAACCCGCGTTCAAGGAAGTGTTTAAAAATTACATTTCCTCTGCGATTCTGCCGGATTATTATTATGTGAAATCTCCCAGAAATGAATATTTCGAAATTAAAAAGACGATTTCCGGCCCCGCGGTCAACACCATCAGACAGGAAATCAAAACGAACAAGCCGTTTTGTGTTTATTCCGAATTTAAAGAGGAAACCTACCTCTGGTCGTTTGTTCCGGTGTTTGACGCCAAAAACAGCAAGACCGCATATATAATCAGTTGCCGGAAAGATGAGACGATTAATTCCTTCAAAACCTCGAATCTCTTTTTTGCGCTGTTGATCCAGTCCGGACTTTTCCTGATTTTTGCCTACTTTATCCAGAGCAACGAGTTGAAGAGCCGGTTGCAGTCGGAAATGAAAAAAGTTGAACTGGCGGCCAGGGCCAAATCGCTGTTTCTGGCGTCAATGAGCCACGAAATCCGCACTCCGATGAACGGGATTCTGGGGATTTCCGAACTGCTGGAGGAATCGCCGCTGGACGAAAAACAGCGCAAATATGTGGAAATGATCCGCAACAGCGGCTGTTCGCTGCTGACCATCATCAACGATATTCTGGACTTTTCGAAGATCGAATCAGGTAAAATGTCTTTGGAATCTCACGAAATGGACATCGAAAGATGCGTGGATTCCTGCTTCTCGCTGCTGCAATACAGCGCTCAGGCCAAAAAACTTGCATTGCGTTTCGAAATTCCGCCGCACATTCCGCGGAAGATTATTTCTGATACGGTAAGATTGCGCCAGATTTTGTTGAATCTGCTCAGCAATGCCATCAAATTTACTGACGCCGGCGAAATCTGCCTGACGGTCGGCGCTGTTCCAATCCGCGATTCGGAAGAAATCTTCATAGAATTTGCGGTAAAAGATACCGGCATCGGCATTGACAGCAAAGTGTTGAAAAGATTATTTATGGCCTTTGAGCAGGGCGATGCCACCTCCACCCGCCGTTTCGGCGGCACCGGCCTGGGGCTGGCAATCACTAAACGCCTGACGGTATTGATGGGCGGCGACGTCCGCGTAGTCAGCGAGCCAGGCAAAGGTTCCACCTTCACCGCCTCCATCCGGACAATTCCGGTGAGAACTGCGGACGAATCAACCAAAACCGTCAGGAACTACGGTTCGCCGGCCATGAATATGCTGCATGAAGAACTCAAAGATCTGCGGATTCTGCTGGTGGAAGACGACAGAATCAACCAGGCCGTCACCCTGACCATGCTGGAAAGCGCGGGCGTCATTACCACCCTGGCGGAAAACGGACAGAAAGCGCTGGACAAATTGCAGAATAATCAATATGATATAATTCTGATGGACTGCATGATGCCGATAATGGACGGCTTTACCACCACCCGGGAAATCATCAGAATCTTCGGCTCGAATCACCCGCCGATTATTGCCCTCACTGCCAATGCCATGTCCGGCGACCGGGAACATTGTTTGAAATACGGCATGAATGATTTCCTGTCCAAGCCGCTTTCAAAAGCCAAATTGCTGGAAGCCATCCGGAAGTGGAATCCCCGCCGCAGAAATGCTGTAACCTGACGGTATTGACCCCCGGAAGCATCCTGGCAATAGTTTTGACAGAATCTATTAACGCGGTGTGCGAAAACATGAAAAATGAAAATAAAAATTTGTCCGATCCCGACACTTTGAGACTCCTTCATGAACTTGAGGCACGTCAACTGGAACTGGAAACGCAGAACAAAGCGTTGATTCTGGCAAGAGATGAAGCAAACGCAACTCTCGAAAAATTAACCTTATTGTACGATTCTGTCACGGCCGGATGTTTCACGTTCGATCGCAATGGCGCAATCTGCGAGTTGAACCTCAGCAGCGCCGGAATGCTTGGCCGGGAACGTACGAATTTGATAAACAGCAACTTCAAGCAATTTATTACTCCCGAGACCTTGACCGCTTTTAATGATTTTCTGCAAAAAGTGTTTGAAACCGATTCGAAACAGACCTGCGAAGTCAAGTTGAAAATTCAAGGGACTCCTTTGAGTTTTGTCCACTTCGAAGGGGTTGTTTCCGAAGATAAACAAAAATGTGTTGCAATTGCAGTTGATATTACCGGGCGCAAACGAGTGGAAGCGACCCTGCTGGAAAGTGAGAACCGTTACCGCGGCATCATTGAGAATGTCCCGATTGGCATGTTTCAATCCACCCCGGAAGGAAAATGCATCTACGTAAATCCTGCTTTCTCCGCCATCTTCGGTTATGCTTCCCCGGACGAATTAATCCAAATTGTAAATCGAACATCCGTCGCGGACGCCCTCTATGAAAATCCTGAACGCCGGCCGTTACTGGTGGAACAAGTTGAGCATTATAAGGAAAATTGGAAAATATTTGAAAATCGCTACCGGCGCAAAGACGGACAAATCATAGATGCAATTCTGTCATTTTGTGAACAGGCAGATTCGATGTCGGGACAAAGTTTTCTGTTTGGCTTCGTACAGGACGTCACCGAACTCAAACAGGCGGAAAAGGCGTTGCGGGAGCGCGAGTTTTTCTTCAGGGAATCGCAACGCGCGGCATTTATCGGCTCTTATAAAACTGATTTTATCACCGGCGTCTGGAAATCGTCCGAAGTCCTTGACCGGATTTTCGGCATTGACAGGAGCTACACCAGAAGCGTTAAAGGATGGCTGGAGATCATACATCCGGAAGACAGAGAGATGGTGGATCAATACTTAAAGAAAGAAGTTATAGCGAGTCGAAAACCGTTTAATAAGGAATATAGAATTATTCGCAAGTCTGATGGCGCAATCAGATGGGTCAGCGGTCTGGGTAATGTCAGTTTTGACACTGAAGGCAATATTATTTCGATGATCGGTACCATTCAAGACATTACAGAGCGCAAGCAGGCGGAAGCGGCGCTCCAGGAAAGCGAAGAAAGGCTTCGCTTGACCTTGGAAGCCGCGGAAGTTGTTGCCTGGGAAATAAACCTTGTTACAGGCAAAAACTATGAAGCAGGCCCGGTGTCCAGACTGTTTGGCCGCGGAGAAGGATTTAAACATACCACAGTTGAAGACTTCACCAACAATGTTCATCCTGAAGACCGTAAACTCGTTATGGAAACAATGGCTAAGGCTCTGCGCGGAGAGCGCGATTACAAAACCGAATACCGCATTTTACTGGAAAATGGCGGCATCCGATGGATTGACGCGCACGGAAATCTTCAGTATGATCCTGAAGGCAAGCCTGTCCGCATGCTCGGAGTTGCCACCGACATCACCGACAGCAAGCAGACGGAAGCGGCGCTGAAAGAAAGTGAAACGCGGCTGCGTGAACTCAATGCCACTAAAGACAAGTTTTTCTCCATCATTGCCCACGACCTGAAAAATCCGTTCCAGAGCATTATGGGTTTCAGTGATCTTCTGACAGAGCAGATCAATGAAAAGAATTATGGGGGGATTGCTGAATATGCCGGGATCATCCAGAATTCCTCGCAACGAGCCATGAATTTACTGACCAATCTGCTGGAATGGTCACGTTCACAGACCGGGAAAATGGAATTTAACCCTGAATATATTGAAATAATTATACTTATCAATGAGGCGATAAAACTGGCGGATGATGCCGCCCGGCAAAAATCAATAACCATTTACAAGGAATTGCCGCGTTATGCCGCGGTTTTCGCCGACAAGGCCATGCTTGGCGCCATATTGAGAAACCTGATTTCGAATGCCATAAAATTCACCAACCCGGGCGGCAGGATTGTTATTTCCGCCGAACAAAAACAGGACGAATTGATGGTAGCGGTAAGCGATAACGGGGTTGGAATTGAAAAAGACGCCATCGCAAAGTTGTTCCGGATTGAAGAAAATCTCTCGACAAGGGGTACTCAGAATGAGCGAGGAACCGGTCTGGGGTTGATTCTGTGCAAGGAATTCATCGAAAAGCATGGCGGAAAAATTTGGGTGGAAAGTGAACCGGGAAAAGGAAGTAAGTTTATTTTTACTTTGTCAAACAGAATAAAATGATTTATCTGTATCCTGGCGCCGCGCCTTCGGCGGGTAAATTTCTCTGGTTAAATCGTTTTTGCATGTGTCTTAAATGTCCGGATTTTATTTAAATGGTTCTTGATAAATCTCAATATTCCGATATTTTACTCCTGCATTTTAAAACTGAACGCAACGAAAGTATCTGGATTGGCAATTATTTTCTGACGGATGTTCCGGAAATAATACATCTTTCCTGCTTTTACAAAGGAAACAAATGAGTATTGAATTTAAGACCGAAGCCGACAAAGTCAGTTATGCCCTTGGCATGAATATCGGAGAATCGCTGGTTCAGCTTCCGGCTGAACTGAACCCGGATATTCTTACCCAGGCCATCAAGGATCTGCTTGCCGGAAATCAGCCGGCCCTGCCGGAAAACGATTATGTCGCGGTAATGAAGGCGTTCCAGGCCAAAATGCAGGCCGCTGAACAGGATGCCTCAAAGGAAATATCGCTCCAGAACAGCGCCGAAGAAAAATCGTTTATGGAAGATAATAAAAAAGCCGAAGGGGTTATCACCACCGCCAGCGGCCTGCAATATATCGTGCTTAAAGAAGGCAGCGGCGCCAAACCGACCGCCGATGACACGGTAAAAGTCCACTATGCCGGATCACTGCTGGACGGAACCGAGTTTGACAGTTCGATCAAACGCGGACAGCCCGCCGAATTCGGCGTCACCCAGGTTATTAAAGGCTGGACCGAAGCGCTGCAATTGATGAATGTCGGCAGCAAATACCGGCTGTTTGTCCCGTCCAAACTCGCCTACGGCGATCGCGGCGCCGGACAGGCCATCAGCCCCTGTTCCATGCTGGTTTTTGACGTTGAACTGATCGATATTCTCTAATTGACCGGTAATTTAAAAATCTCCGGACTGTTACAGTCCGGAGATTTTTTTGTGCTCAAAACAATGTCGGCTGGAAAGAGCCTTCCGGCGGAATTTCTTCGACGGATTCTTTTTTCGCTGACGGGGACGTTTTGTAGCGGGGGGATGCTTCTTTTACTTGGACGTGATGAACCGCCAGCGAGGGCTGTCCGCCTTCCGCGACGGAGTTATTTTCCAGATTTTCCAGGATTTCGTTGGCGCGGTCGATTACCTGCTGCGGGAGACCGGCCAGTTTGGCGACATGGATGCCGTAACTCTTATCGGTGCTGCCCGGAATAATCTGGCGGAGGAAAATAACCTGATCGCCGTATTCCTTTACCGCCACATTGTAATTTTTGACGCCGCGCTTGGTGATGGCCAGTTCGGTCAGTTCATGATAATGAGTGGCAAACTGGGTCCTGGCGCAATTGGCCGGACTGTCGTGCAGAAATTCAGCCACGGCCCAGGCGATGCTGAGACCGTCAAAGGTGCTGGTTCCTCGCCCGATTTCATCCAGAATAACAAGGCTTTTCGCGGTGGCATGGTTCAGGATATTGGCGGTTTCCACCATTTCCACCATGAATGTGCTTTGACCGCGGGCAATGTCATCGGCGGCGCCGACGCGGGTGAAGATCCGGTCAACCAGACCGATAATCGCGTCTTCGGCGGGGACGAACGAACCTAGCTGGGCCATGATTACCAGCATGGCGGTCTGGCGGATGTAAGTGGATTTCCCGGCCATATTGGGACCGGTGATAATCATCATGCGATTTTCGTCGCCGTCAAGGATCGTGTCGTTGGGAACAAAGCGTTCGCCCTGCATGGCGGCGTCGAGCACCGGATGGCGTCCGGCTTTGATGATGAGCCTCTCGTCTTCGGTGATATGCGGGCGCAGATAATTGTAGCGGCGGGCGCATTCCGCCAATGCGGCCAGCACGTCAATCGCGGCCAGCGCGGAGGCTGTCTCCTGGATGTTCAGAGTAAATTGCAGCGCGTATTCCCGTATTTCCTGAAACAGTTGATATTCCAGCGCGCGGGATTTTTCCTCGGCTCCTAGAATCTTGCTTTCCAGTTCTTTCAATTCCGGAGTGATAAAACGCTCGGCATTGACCAGCGTCTGTTTGCGGATATAGTCATCGGGGGCCAGCGACAGGTTGCTTTTGGTGATCTCTATATAATAACCGAATACCTGGTTGAACCGCACTTTCAGCGTTTTGATGCCGGTGCGTTCCTGTTCCTTGGCCTGAATCTGCATCAGCCAGTTTTTGCCTTCTTTCGAGGCCATGCGGAATTCGTCCAAATCCTTATTATAACCTTCGCGGATGATGTCGCCGTCGGTCAGGCTGAGCGGCGGCTCGTCAACAATCGCCTGCTGAATCCGCCCGGTCAATTCCGGCAGTTCGGATAACCGGCCTTTTAGCTGGTCCAGCAGCGGCGTATTGAAATTTTCGAGCAGATGCTTGACGTCCGGCAGCATTGCCAGCCCGTTGGCCAGGGCAATCATGTCGCGGGCGTTGGCGTTGCCGATATTCAGGCGGGCGATGATTCGCTCCAGGTCGCGGATCGATCCGATCAATTCGCGGGTTTCCGCCATCGTCAGCGGATCGTCTTTGAAGGATTCAACGGCGTCGAGCCGGGCGTTGATTGCGTCCTTGTTGAACAGCGGGCGCATAATCCAGTCGCGCAGCAGCCGTCCGCCCATCGGGGTCACGGTCTGGTCCAGCACGTGCAGCAGCGTTCCCTGCCGGTTGCTGCCGAACATCGGTTCAACCAGTTCCAGATTGCGCTGGGAGATCGAGTCCAGTTCCATGTATTCGGCATTATGGTAAGTGCAGAATTTTTTCAGATGGCTGGCCGGCTGGCGCAGGTTTTCGATGGCATAGTAAAGCACGGCCCCGGCGGCGCTGACCGCCAGGCGCAGATCGCGGCAGCCGTAACCGTCAAGCGACGCCACCTTGAAATGCCGTTTCAGCAGTTCTTCGGCGCAGTCATAAGCGAAAACCCAGTCTTCCAGCGGAGTCCACAACAGTTTGTCGGTCGTATATGGGAACGCTTTCTCCTTTTCCCACTGTTCCAGCAGTGAGGACGGGATAATGCACTCCCTGGCGCCCAACCGGCTGAGCTCGGTCTCCAGCTTTTCCCTGGACGGTATTTCAGTAACTTTGAATTCCCCGGTGCTGATGTCGAGACAGGCCAGCCCGAAAGCGTTTTTTTTCTCGATCAGCGCCACCAGAAAATTATTCCTGCCTGGCTGCAGAACGGAACTGTCAATGATGGTGCCGGGCGTGATGATGCGGGTAATCTGGCGTTTGACAATCCCTTTGGCAAACCTGGGGTCTTCCATTTGTTCGGCAATGGCGGATTTCACCCCGGATTCGATCAGGCGGGGCAGATGGCTTTCCAGCGCGTGATAGGGGAAGCCGCACATCGGCACTCCGGCGCGCTTGGTCAGCGTAATATCCAGAATGGCGCTGGCGCGGGTGGCGTCTTCGAAAAACATTTCATAGAAGTCGCCCATGCGGAACAGCAGAATGGCGTCTTCCGGAATTTCGGACTTGGCCTGCTGGTACTGTTTCATCATCGGGGTTAGCCTGATGTCTTCCATTGCTTCCTCGTTTTAACTTAGTTCCACGATTATGCGATTTTAGCGCGCCGTTTAAAATATCTGGTCGTACCCAGTCCAATCAAGATTCCGGCGGCGCCCAGGCTTACGGCCAGCGCCAACTCATGCAGCGGCGGCCGCGCCTGAATCTGGATTTTACCCGGTCCCGCAGTGTCCATCACGAAAAATTTATCCACGTCGAACGATTTGCATTTCGGATAAATTCGCTTGCCGTTAGCGTCGCGCCAGTAACTGCTGACATTCTGGTTGATTACAATGGAACTTGCCTCCGGACAGGTCAGTTCAACTGAATTCGGAGTCCAGAGAATATCCGTCAAAGCGCCTTTATGCGCAAAAAATTCTCCTTTGTAATAAGGGTTTCCGACCGCAATCCGCTGATTCCTGTATTGCTTCTCGTAACCTAACAGCGGCTCGTAGGCAAACAACTGCGCGACGCCTTTGTGCGTAGAAGCGTAGAGACTGTATTTTTCATGTTCCTGAACGGTAATGATGGTGTCGCTGGACACGGGGACGGTCTTCATCAAACTCTCTTCGGTCACCCATACCACGCCTTCCCAGTTGACATATTGATTGTAAATCAGGCCGGTAACGGAAATGGCGATCAGCATCAGCAGCCGGATTCGAACACCCCGCTCTTTGAATTTTTCGTAAAGCCAGTCAAACCCGGAGCAGCAGCCGACCGCAATAAAGAAAACCACCAGGAAACGCCATCTGGTGATGCAGAAAAAGCTGGTAAACGGCGGAATGTCGCGCAGCCAGTAGCCGGGCAGATACGGGCAGGTGGAATTGATAGACAGCAGCGAGGCAAGCACAAACCCCCAATGCCACCATTTAAACTCTTTGACCACCGAAATTATGAACATAACCATCGCGACGATGCCGACATAACATCCCACTTCAAACCAGTTCCAGCAGAACTGCACTTTGGGAAAGGTGAACAGCGACTGTCCTGGATAAATCAGGGACAACAGATAATGATGCAAGCCGATATCCAGCCGCAGATCCATCGCCCGGGGAAATTCCGCCAGCAGTTGCAGCGTGACAATTGTCCGGTAGGCCCCCACCGCCAGAAACATCAGTCCGGCCAGCACGGCATGAAACAGAAACTGGCGCGACCGGATATTTTTAATCAGCAGCACCGCAAAATAAATCCCGATAAACGCCGAGACAACCAGCGATACATAATGCAGCGAATGATTGACCAGCATGCCGGCGGTAAACCCGAACAGCAGCGCCCCATTTTCGCTTTCCTTGAGCCGGCGCAGAAAATAGAGCAGCCACGGCAGAAAAACAATGGTGATCATTACCGGATGCCCCGCCGCCAGATGCAGCGCCAGCGCCCCCGACAGGGAAAAGACCAGACTCCCCCAGAAACGCGAAACATAGTTGACGGCATAATCGCCCAGCAGCAGCCACATTCCGAACGCGCCGGCCAGCACATAAAACATCATTGCCAGGCGCAGCCCGTAATACGTGCCGAAAAAGACGATAAACGGAGTCTCGATGCCGAGAATTGAAAGCTGCGGATTGGCGAACAGCGGAATGCCGCCGAAATGCCAGGGATTCCAGTAAGGAAACTGCCCGTACTCGACAATCGTTTTCCGCCCGGCTTCGTAAAAAGCCAGGAACATATCCCAGTCCCCCAGGTTGCCGCATTTATCCGGATATCTGATCAGCGGAAACCAGCAGTAGAAAACGATTGCCAGCAGCAAAACAACCCATAAACCGCCGCGCTGCCTGAATTTTAAATAACTCTCTTTTAATTTCATGCCGTTATTATCGACTCCTTGAATTATGCTCCATAAAATAATCTTTAATCAGCATTATTCCAGCCGTGAAGGAGTTGTTAAGAAATAAACTTGACAAGTTTCGCGAAATATCCCGAAGTGATTTTGTGAATTGCCGGTGTAATGAATTTAAACCTTAATTTTAACGCAAAGGCGCAAAATCGCTAAG
>CAIKZE010000139.1 GCA_903831825.1 uncultured Lentisphaeria bacterium
CAAAAGGGCCTTGCCGCGAAGCGGTTGCGCTCTCGTCATGTCGGCTGCGTGCCGTATGAGTTCAGTCGCTACCCCGGTAGCGCCAGCCTCATCCGGCCCACCCCGCCAAAGACGAAATTCGCAATCTTTACTTGCTTTAAGATTGCGATTCGGTATAATGTATAATCTAATGGTATAAATTCCAGTTTATCCGGCATATAAATTAAAGGAAAATACATCCGGAGGGTAATGCACCGGCAGATTTGAGTTGCCGGCATTTAAGGTTGTGAATTTTGGGGAGTCCACACTTCGACTTCGCCTAAAATCAGTTTACTGTTACCTGGATTTTGCGGAGGCGCAAAGCTGATGCGCACAAAACGCCCGGCTGGATGATCGGGCAGTTGGAATACTTTATCATAAACGTCTTCAGGATTCCGGTTATCATTTGCAGCCAGAGGAAATTTTGTCTCCGTCCAGTTTTTGCCGTCTTCGGAGACACTTACCACAACGTCCCGCAGATATTTCTGATAGAAGATGACGACCCGGTCTATCGGGTAGGGCTTCTTAAAGTCGAAGTCGATAGAAATCGGACCGGGCGTATTCCAGCCTGCCACCCACTGATTTATATTGCTTTTCCCGAGGTCTGCGTTCCCGCCGTAAATTGCGCGCAGGCGATCGGTCAGATTGCCCTGCTCGAAAGGAATATTATCCTTTTTGACGCTGCCGGATTCCGGCGGACTGTCCGGCGGCGGATTGCAGGAATAGGTTCCCGCAACGGCGGCATTGGCGGTTATAATTGGTTTGAACTGCCTCCATTGCACATAGTTTCCGGTCAGGCACAAGCCTTCCGGGGCCGGAATCGGTTTTATAATATTATCCGGAAGTTTGAATCGCCATATATGCTGTTTGGTCTTGACTCCAGCGCCGCCCAGGTATTCCAGAAAAAAACGCTTCCATTCCGGGTTCCCGGCTAAACGCAAATCACAAGGATTAGCCGCGAAAGTAACAACTTTGCCTTTGCCGAAAGAATTTTCGATCACAGCAGGTTTGCCGGACACAAAGGTTCCTATGATTTTTGCGGTACTTGCCGTCTCTATTTTGAATGCGGCAAGTCCGGCAGTAGATAATTTGTATTTGCCGAGATTGATTTGAGGATTTCGCTGTCCATTGGACAAATTGACTATGCCGAGGAATTCCGCCCGTTCAGATGCAAGACTGTCGCCTGCCGGAGTAAACGAGAATGCTTCAGGGTCCAGCACCAGCAGGGTGCCGCCGCCGTCAACATAATCCATGATAGATTTCAGTGCGTCTTTGGAGACATATTCAGCATCAGCCGTCATGATGACTTTATACTGCTGCAGTTTGGTATTTTTCATCGTTCCTTCATTGATGAATTTATACCATGCGCCGGCGCCTCTGGCCAGATACGAGTGGAGATATAATGCTCTGGTCGGAATGGGGTCGGCGCCGGGGTAGGCCCGCATTGTCGGCTCCGGCGCAAAGACCGCGCAGTCAGGTTCCGGGAAGCGGAGCCGGTTCATCTTTTCCAGTTCTTTTGCCGCGCCGAGTTCCACCTGCCAGCGGTCGGGAGCACCGTAATATTCGCAATGCAGATATTTTTTCCCGGCGCGAAGATTGGTCGTGTCATTAAAGAACCAGTGAATTCCATTCGCTCCGCAACGAATGGACTCACTGATTTTTTCCAGCGTCTCTTCCGGCGTGAATGAACAGGCATATTCTTCCACGTGCATGACCGGCCAGATTTCACGCATGCCTGAAAGATCGGCAATATATTTGGTCAGAAAGCCGAAACACTCGACTTCCGGGTCTTTGAGCGGGTAAAGCTGGTGCGTCAGAATATCGCAGGTCCCGGCAAAGTCGCTATAGCCGTAAACCATGTCCTGTCTGGCCGTCGGATCGTCGGAGACCACCAGCAATTCAGGGGAAATTGATTTTACTTTCTGATAAGCCCTGCGATAGAAATCGACGAGCTTGTCATTCAGCCAATGCCTGAACGCAATCCAGCGATAAGGATTTCGGTCATCCGCCGATTCGGGAATCCCGTATTTGCCGAATCCGTATTTTTCCTTTATTTCGGCATCCGCATTGCGGATAAATTCATAGGAATCTCTCTTTTTATGAAAGAATTCGAGGGCGTCTCTTTCTATAAAATCCACGGCTTCATCGCCCCAGAACACGGCAAATATATTGTCCTTGTACTGTCCCAGCGCATCAATATCTTTCATATATTCCGCCTGTACCGCGGGATCCGGGAGAAAAGGCGTATGGCGGTGTTCTTTGCTTGCGCTACCCATGGGAAATACGACAAACTTCATGCCGTTTGCGACGCCGTTTTTGTAATATGCATGATACTTGCTGGTGATAAACATCTGATTGATTATGACCTGAAGCTTTTCATCGGCAAACATCTTATACATTTCATCCGAAACATATCTTGTTCCGTACTGCATTGCAAAAGGACGCATATACGGGTCCACCAAGCCATGCACCCAGGTCAGGGAACCGCGTTTGGCGAGTCCCGCCGGTTCATCGCCCAGCAATTCCCGGTAAAGCGGGTTTTCTGTTTTGCCGGCCAGCGCTTTGCTTTCATGGGGATTGACAATATCGATTTGATTTTCATAAATGCACTTTTCAGTTTTGCCGGTCTCAAAGACCCTGATGGCGACAGCGATATCGTCGGGAGCGCGGCGGTAGGAAATCGCGGGCTCTGTTCCAGGTTTGCATTCAGTTTTCAACATTGCCGACGGAGCGCCGTTTGCAGAAACAGTACCAAGTTCCACCCTGTAGCCAGGGGCACCGTTCTGCCGGAAAATCATTTTTGCCTTGGGAATGAGACCGTTGCCCATACTTTCAATAATAAATGGCGGAGGCGTGTTGGTTTTGTCCGCAAAACGGAACGGCATAAAAAAACGGGTATCTTTCAGCGGGGCATTCCCGCCTGACTTCAGACAGCTTATTTCATACGGCGATATTTTGGTTCTTGCGAAGTTGCAGTTCCAAATCTCAACGCCTTTGGGCTTGCAGCCCAGGTTATCCAATGGAATTTCAGCTTCAACTGTCCAGTAATTTTCGCCTTTGCCGGCAGCCGTCCTGATTTGACAGTTCCAGCCTTTGAAAATTCCGCATTCGTCATAAATGACTCCGGCCGCATTTATGATAATGTGCCGGGTTTGAGTCGGATCACTGTTCAACGGGTCAACGAAGATATCGACGCAGTCGTCAGTCCAGATATTGTTATCGCGTTCTTCCGGATTACGCCACTGAATTTTGATGTTTTTCATATCTTTTTCGTGACATTTAAACGCGACATAAAGGTTGTCTTCGTCGTGTCCCAGCCATACTTCAGTAGGATTATCAGACACGCCGCCATTCATTTTCACCAGACTGAGCCGCTTTGCCTTATCCCATTTTGATGGAGATACATTGCCGTCCAGAATCGGCTTGTTTTGCAGGAACGGGATTTCCACCGCGCGGTCATATGCATTGTCGGCAAACATGGCAAGCGGCAGGATGAAACAGAAACACAATAATACTTTTAACATAGAAGATTCCGATTTTATTATTATAAGCTTTTTTTTTCAGCTAAACGGGAAAACTGTTTTCACCACAGGTAGTTGTTCCACCAGTCAGTCGCGGTGCCAAAATGATTTTCCACGTCGAGTGGGGTTCCGTAAGCCGGGTGATTGCGCGATTCGCAATGGCCGTCCACGAACGAAACATTAGTTTTTCCAAGATGACGCGCATAGTTTACGTAAATACTGGAACTGGCTGTTCCGTATTTCGTCTGCTCTATAGAATATATTACTCCAGCGAAAGACCCTCCGGCGTCGGTAAGCCTGATTCCATCGATAAGGTAAAGCGTTCTTCCCGGCTTCGGAACTTTTGCCGCCTTGTATATTGCATAGGGAGGATTGCCGCCTACGTTAAGTGTACCGTCAGCTTTATATGAAGGGCACAACCGCCTGTTGTACAAATAATCGGGAAACGATGCAGAGTTCGCGTTATCTTCTTGAGTTTCACTTGGGCAACTGTGTATGGCGTTGCGATTCAGGCGGTCGACAAAATACCGATACGTATTCATAACGAGAGTCCGTTTGCCGAGTTCCTCTGAAAGAAAATCTGTCCAGCAAAAACTAATAGCGTTAGTCAGTTGACCGGCGGGAGGAAAATAATCATTGTAGTCGCCCAGATACCCTTGTTCCGCGGTAGCCCATTGCTTAAGATTACTTATGCACTTTGTCTGTTGAGCTGATTTTCTTGCTTTATTCAATGCCGGAAGAAGCATTGACGCCAATATTGCTATGATGGCAATGGTTATAAGCAGTTCTATAAGCGTAAAACATGTTTCCAATCTACTCTTCATTCTTAGTGTCTTCATAAAATGTCTCCTTCTCTTATATAGTTTTTAACCTTGGGGAAATGCAACTTTTTCTCATAATCAACTCGCCGCGTATTTTCCTGGGGGCAATAGAAACTTCCATGCCTGAAATAATTCCTTCCAACGTTTCCATGGCAACTTTGCCGATTTCCCGGCGCGGATCGATGATGGCGCTCATTTCCGGATGATTTTTAAATTCTATGGAATTTTCAGCCGAAAGCGCGATCAGCGAGATATCTTCCGGAACGTTGAGCCCTTTCCGCTCGACCCACGAATACAGGTGATCTATAATAAAACGTGACGCGATGATGGCCGTCACGGGCGGAATCCGGTCAAGTTTTTCGTCATAGTTCTCCGGTCGGGCAAAAAGGCACAGATATTTTTCAGGATGTTCATGGCCCATTCTTTTGAGCATTTCCAGGAACGTCCGCTGTCTGTTGATATAAATCGGATAATCCCGCTCCACATCAATGAAAGCGATGTCCCGATGTCCGATTTTTGTTAGAAATTTAATGGTTTCCTGAATACTTCTGTCCACGTCAAAGAAAATACTGGGAATGCCCGCAATACTCCGGCTGATGGTAACCTGAGGAACTTTTTTGTCTCTCAGTTCTTCTATCAGCGGAAAAATCTCCTTGGCCGGCCGTTCCCATATTATACCATTAGTTTCTCCTGAGCTGAAACTGCTGTAGAGGCTTTTAAAAGAAAGCGCCGCCGGATTGGCAAGGTCAATTTCGGTATTTGACATGAAAATATGTTCCATAACTCCGGAAACAAGGTTTCTGTCATAAGAGTTCCCTGAAAGAGTACTTTTATCTTCAGGAATCACTAATTTTATTTTTAATTTTGCCGGGGCATGAACAGGACGTTCCTCCGGCGGTATTACAAAAGTTCCTCTTCCATGAACCTTGCGGATAAGCCCTTCTTTTTCCAGATTGAAAAGCGCTTTTCGCGCTGTATTTCTGCCGATATTATATTGTTGCGCGAGTTCTGTTTCCGGGGTAATTGCACTGCCGTGCTGCAGTTCGTTTCCCAAAATCATCCGTCGAAGGTCGTTTTCGAGCGTTTGATAAGCAAAAATATTTTTAATTTGTCGAGACTTTATCATAAGACATATCCGCCTAGACGTTCTTACTTGTTTCAACTTGTTCCATGTTGTTTAGTTTAACCCCTTCCGGCAATAAAGTCAATACCTGATTTGTCTTTTTTATAATAATTTTCTGGCATGTTTCAAATGAGCGTTAGAGATAGTTGACACTTTTATGTCATAAAATAAAGTAAAACAGTCAAAACAAGCTCCGGCGGAGCGATACATATTGTAGCGCCGGACTTTAGTCCGGTGAATGATGATAATTAAAATTTGGAGTTC
>CAIKZE010000140.1 GCA_903831825.1 uncultured Lentisphaeria bacterium
ATATTATGTTGATTTAAAAACCTATCCGAAAATCGTGACAGCTGAGATTCCTGGTCCGAAAAGCAAAGCATTGCACAGCCGCGCGGTTAAGTACATCAAAGGACTGTCGGAACAGGTGCGGCTGTTTCCGGTGGCGTTTGAGAGCGGACACGGCTGCATTCTGAAAGATGCCGACGGCAATGAATTCATCGATTTTTCCAGCGGAATCTATGTGACGACGCTGGGGCATTGTCATCCGAAAATATCCGAAGCCATCGCTAAGTATGCCAATCAGTTGATGAACGCTCATGACTTCACTTCCGAAATCAAAGTTAAACTGCTCGAAAAAATGGCGGAATGCCTGCCCGGCGATTTGAAAGGCTACCAGCTTTACGACAGCGGCACCACAGCAGTGGAAGCCGGCTTGCGCACCTGTCGCGCCGCCACCGGCAAGCATGAATTTATCAGCTGCTTCATGGATTTTCACGGCAAAAGCGGGCACGCCATCAGCCTGGCCCATATGACTAAATTCAGCGGGCCGACCCGGTCGCCGGGATTCTATATGGTTCCCCGCCCTGACCCTTACCGTCCGTGGTGGACGCGCACTGACGGCTCACTGGATACTGAACGCTATCTGGAATTTTATGACAAATTTATTCAAGAAAGCACCACCGGACAGGTGGCGGCGTTCGTGCTGGAGCCGATTCAGGGCTGGGGCGGCAGCATTATTCCTCCGGACGATTTCTTCCCGAAATTGAAAAAATTCCTCGACGACCGCAAGATATTGCTGTTTGCCGACGAAGTCCTGACCAGCATGGGCCGCACCGGCAAATATTTGTGCATGGAGCACTGGAATGTATTGCCGGATGTAGTTACGCTCGGCAAGGGCTTCGGCAACGGCTTTCCGGTCACGGCGATGGCGGTGCGCGAACCTTATGCGGAAGCTGTTGACAAGATCAGCGCGTCAACCAGCTATGGCGGCAATCCGATGGCCTGCGCGGCGGCGCTGGCCTGTTTTGAAGTGATTGAAGAAGAATGTCTGCTGGAACATGCGCAGCATCTGGAACAGCTCTTTAAGAAGAAAATGGCGGACTGGACGACCAAATACAAGATGGTCGGCGACTGCCGCGTCAAAGGCTGCCTGATGGGCGTCGAGCTGGTCAAGGACAAGCAGACCAAAGAACCGTTTGCCGAGGCCGGTAAAATGGTTTATCAAAAAGCGTTTAAAAAAGGTCTTGCCTGGATTCCGGCTGGGCATATATTAAGAATGAGCCCGGCGATCATCATGCCCGATGAAGTGGCGATGAAAGGCATGGACATCATCGAAGAGGCGATTGCTGAAACGGAAAAAGAGCTGCTGTCATGAGAACGATTAATTTTGGAATTATCGGAGCGGGTTTGATGGGGAGGGAATTCGCCAGCGCATGTGCCCGCTGGTGTCACCTGACGGAAATGAATGCGCGTCCGGAGCTGGTCGCAATCTGCGATAAGAATCCGGCGTTATACGACTGGTACCGCGACAATTTTCCGTCCATAAAACAGATTACTGACGATTATAAAACATTGCTGGATAATCCGGACGTGGAGGCGGTATATTGCGCGGTGCCGCATAATCTGCACGAACAGCTTTACTGTGATATCATCAAATCCGGAAAACATCTGCTCGGCGAAAAACCGTTCGGCATTGACAAGCAGGCCAACGATGCGATTATCGAATGCATCCGGCAGTATCCGGACGTGTTTGTCCGGTGCAGTTCTGAATTCCCATTTTTTCCGCCGATGCAGAAACTTGGAGAAATGATCGAGGCTGATGCGTTTGGCGAAATTATCGAAGTCAATTCCGGCTTCCTGCATTCTTCCGATCTCAATCAGGACAAGCCGATCAACTGGAAACGGTTGGTCGCGTTCAATGGTGAATACGGCTGTATGGGGGACCTTGGCATGCATCCGTGCCACTTCCCGTTCCGGGCCGGCTGGTTCCCGAAAAATGTCCGGGCGGTGCTGTCCAAGTTAGTCAAGCAGCGCCCCGGCAAAGACGGAGCAATGGTTCCATGTGAAACCTGGGACAATGCCACGCTGCTGTGCGAGAGCATTAATCCGCGCACCGGCAGCAGTTTCCCTTTGACCATAAAGACCCAGCGCATTGCGCCCGGTGAAACTGATACCTGGTATTTTGAAGTGAAAGGCATGCGCGGCTGCGGACGCTGGTCAAGCAAGAACCCGCGCCGTCTGGAGGTTCTGGAGTATACAGGCGGAGAGCAGTCATGGCGGCAGATCGACATGGGCTGGGAGGCGGCGTTTAAAGGAATTACCGGCGGCATATTTGAATTCGGTTTTACTGACAGTATTCTACAGATGTGGGCGGCGTTCGTTTATGAACTGACCGAAGGCAAACCCAAAAGCCGTTTTGCAAGCTGCGTGAGCCCGGAGGAGACGGCGATGTCGCATCGCATGTTTACTGCCGCACTCAAGAGCTGGAAGAATGAAAGTGTTGAAAAAGTATAGTAAATTACTATTTAATGTAAAAATCTGAAGTTTTCATGAAAATTGATGAGTAGACAAATTTAACGGCGTGGATGAGTCTTTCGGGGCATGATCGAGTTGGAACGCATAAATCCATGTCAGTGTCATGGCAAAATAACAGCGGTCGAGATGGTTTTAACGG
>CAIKZE010000141.1 GCA_903831825.1 uncultured Lentisphaeria bacterium
ACCATCGCCGCGCGCATTTTTCAAGTGCCGCAATTCGTTTGATATGAAGATTTTTAACAGTGATTAATGATGGGCGATAGAACAGATATCAGAGATATGTAGCCCATTAAAAGTGATTTTATTTACGGCTCGATCCTTAGCGGATAATATGCAGATATTCTTCCAGAGCCAGAAGGAACAAGGAAACATCGAAGTTATGGATTGGGGAAAGGATGATTTCAAACCCTGGGCAGGTACAGCAAAGGAAGTAAAAGTGAAAATCCCCGAAAATGTAAAACGTTCCGGCAATAAATGTCTGCTCTTTGATGTAACGACGGGATACAAGAAGAATGGCGGCGGAAAAGGATGGCCCCGCATATCCATGGACACTGCCGGGACAAGCGGCCTGGACATGAGCAAATACGACTACATAACCTTATGGCTGATGGTCGAATCGGAAAGGCCCGAGACGAAAAACGAGAAGTCCCCGTTTTACATCAACATTATTTCTTACGACAAGAACAATCCTCACCTGTACAATAAAGTCATCATCGACCTTGTTCCCGAGCGGGTATGGATGCCAATCGTTCTTTCCGTAAAAGATATGGTGAAGGAATCGGGGAACCTGGACGCGCCATGGAAAAACATAAGATCAATACAGTTCGGCATTAATGAGGCGGCATATCCGGAAGGAACCAACATCCGGTTCTATCTTGAAGGCATTAATCTCATAAAACTTAAAAATCCGGCGATATCCTCGGTTGACATCCCGTCTTTCATTCTGTTGAAGCGAGACAAAACCGCCTTTACGGCCAGCATAATGGGCTGCAAGGAGCATTGCTCCCTTTCCGCCGCGCTGCTGGGAAGCAAAGGCGAGACCGCTTCCACAGCCTCTGCGTCCAGTATTGAGAAAGATACTAAAATGACGATTGACACTTCCAAATTGACAGAGGGAGTCTATACGCTCCACCTTGAGATAAAGGACTCCGCCGGAAAAATATGTTCGAAATATGACAAAATCGTGAGAGCCATTAACGGACCGGCAGCTAAATAAAGATATAACCACGGAACATACATTTTAATGTGCGTTTTATTGTGCAGTATCTTTTTCCGCCGCACTGCCTGATACTCCGACAAGCAGTTCCTGTTGCCAAACAATTTATCAACATCAAGTAAGCATCTCCAGTCATGACTTTGACACTAACCGGTGTCGATGCCGGAGCCACCCGCGACTGTTGGACTGAAGCCCGGTTCGGTGGTAGAGCCCATTTTAAAGCAGAATATTTTAATAAAAGGGGTTGCTTTTTTTCAAAAATGTATGATAATATTAGTAAGTTAAACAGAAAATTGTTATATTTACAAAAACTGTATAGAGCAGGCGATACATCCGGTTTGATGTGTGGGGCTGGGCCGGGTTTCCGGCAACAGGAAGAAATACCTGTGGGACTACGATTTTAACAAATTATGGTACCACAGGTATTTTTTGTGCACGGTACCGGAAAGGAATTAATGGCTAAATTCAACGGGTTTGCAAACGATTATTCCGGCTTGTCCAGCCAGGAAGTGATCAAACTTCAGCAGGAACACGGCCCCAATGAGCTGGTTCCTGAGAAGAAAGATACTTTCTGCCGGAAAACGCTGGAGATTGTTGAAGAACCGATGTTTCTGCTGCTCTTCGGCACTGCACTGCTTTATTTTATTCTGGGAGAACCCAGAGACGGCTCTATCATGATCTGTTTTGTCGCGTTTATGATAGGGATCAATGTTTTCCAGGAATGGCGGACCGACCGGACGTTGCAGGCGCTTAAGGATTTATCTTCGCCCAAAGTCAGAGTTATCAGGAATGGCGTTATCGAGAAACTGGACAGCAAAGAGCTGACCGCCGGCGACCTGATGCTGCTGGAAGAAGGGGAAAAGATTTCCGCCGACGGCCGGATTATTGAGATGTTTGACCTTGGCATAGACGAATCCACGCTCACCGGGGAATCCGATGTCGCCTGGAAGAAGCTCAATCTCAGCGCGGAAGACGAAGAAGCTCACTGGCGGCGCGATTATTGTTATGCCGGCACTGCCGTGACCCAGGGAACGGCAATTGTCAAAGTCACAGAAGTCGGTCTGAAAACCGAATATGGCAAGATCGGGCAGGATATTCTTTCCGCCCCGCAACAATCCACCCCGCTGGAGAAGCAAACCCGTTATCTGATCAAAGTCTGCTCTCTCATCGGACTGCTGCTGTTCATCCTGGTCGCACTGGCCACCTACGTCCATACAGACAGTTTAATCAGCAGCATTCTTTCCGGAATCACGCTGGCCATGGCAATGATTCCGGAAGAATTTCCGGTAATCCTGACGGTATTTCTCGCCATGGGGGCCTGGCGGCTGGCACAGAAAAAATCCCTTATCAGGCGAATGCCTTCAGTGGAAACTCTGGGTTCCGTATCAGTATTATGTGTGGACAAGACAGGAACTCTGACGCAAAATAAAATGACGTTGCAGGAATTGTACCCTTTTAAAAATATCGCGGCAGACAATCTGCTGTACTGGGCCGCACTCGGCTGCGAGACCGAACCGTACGACCCGATGGAACGCGCAATACTGGCGAGCGCCGAGACGGACGGCATCAACAAGCGGGAACTCTTCAGCAATAAGCTCCTGCTGGAATATTCTTTTGACAGCGCAGCCAAAATGATGGGCCATGTATGGGAGATTGACGGCGTCCCGACACTGGCGGCCAAAGGTTCGCCGGAAAGCATTCTGCCGCTTTGCCGGTTGAGTCCGGAAGATAACGCGAAACTGGAGTCAGCGCAGGTTGAGTTGGCTTCAAAAGGTTATCGGGTAATAGCCGTGGCAAGAAGAACCAATATGCCGTCCATTCCGGATGAATTGAATGACAATGAGCTTGAACTGCTCGGCCTGCTGGGACTTGAAGATCCGCCGCGCGAAGCTGTTCCCGGTGCGGTAAAAATCTGTACACAGGCGGGCGTCCGCGTGGTGATGATAACCGGAGATAACGGCATTACGGCTAAATCCATTGCCGGTAAAATAGGAATCCCCCATAGCAATGAGGTCATTACCGGAAAAGAGCTTGACGAGATGCCGGATGAGGAACTACGGGAAAAAATTAAAACGGCGAATATCTTTGCCCGTGTGATTCCGAAACATAAGATGCGAATAGTTAAAGCGTTTAAAGACATTGGAGAGATCGTGGCCATGACCGGGGACGGCGTCAATGACGCCCCCGCCTTGAAATACGCGGACATCGGCATCGCCATGGGTAAGCGCGGTACCGGCGTAGCCAGGGAAGCGGCGGACATGATTCTGCTTGATGATAATTTCACTACCATCGTCGAAACGGTCAAGGACGGTCGCCGGATTTACGACAATATCAAAAAAGCGGTCTGTTATGTATTTGTTATTCATATTCCAATCGCCTTGATTGCGCTGATGACGCCGATCATGCATTTACCGCTGCTGCTGCTGCCGATTCACGTCGTGCTGCTTGAACTGATTATTGATCCCACCTGTTCGATTATTTTCGAGCGGCAGCCGGCGGAACAGGATATCATGGACCGACCGCCCCGTTCTCCGAAAGAGCCATTGGTAAATATGGGAATGATGGTTAAGGCATTGCTGCAGGGACTGGCAATCTTCGCCGCCGCATTCGGCGCATATATTTATCTGCATATAAATGGTGAACCGGTTGAACTTGCCAGAACTTTCGCGCTTCTTGTTATCGGCTTCTCAAACCTTTTCCTGGTATATATTAATCAGTCCAATAAACAATTTGCTGTAGCAGCGCTGTTGAAATGGCGGGATAAAGTGATTATATTAGTGAATGCCGCAATTGTGGCGGCGTTGGCGTTGATTATTTATCTGCCGGCCGGTAATGCTGCCGCTAAGACAATGCCGCTGAGTTTTAATGAGGTTGCTGCCGCAATCGGACTGGCTGCCCTGGCTACCTTATGGTGGGAACTGGTTAAAGCTTTCGGAATATTTTTTCCAGCTGCTCAAAAATTGAAAACGCAAAAACTTATATCAGACAACTGAACTGTAAAATTAAAAAGGTAAAATAATGGATTTGATTAAGCAGTTGATGGAAATGGTTCTTCATCTTGACAAGCATCTGGTAGTGCTGGCAAATGACTTCGGCATCTGGACTTATTTAATTCTCTTTATAATAATTTTCTGTGAAACCGGCCTGGTGGTAACTCCATTTCTGCCGGGGGATTCTTTGCTTTTCGCAATCGGCGCGTTGTCCGCAAGCGGCGGGCTTAATATTGTAACTATCTTTATTGTGCTGGCTATCGCCGCAATTATCGGCGATACAGTCAATTACCAGATCGGCAAATATATCGGGCCTAAAGTTTTCTACCGGGACGATGTCCGTTTCCTGAATAAAAAACATTTGATTAAAACGCATGAATTCTATGAACGTCACGGCGGAAAAACGATCATCATCGCCAGATTTCTGCCGATAATTCGGACGTTTGCGCCGTTCGTCGCCGGCATGGGCAGCATGTCTTACGCCAGATTCATCGTATATAACGTTGTCGGCGGCGTCATGTGGGTAGCGCTGCTGGTGTTTGCGGGTTATTTCTTCGGAAACATTCAGATTGTCAAGAATAATTTTACCCTGGTAATTATGGCGATTATTGTTATTTCCGTCCTGCCGGGTGTCATTGCCTACTGGAATGAAAGAATGTCCGCCAAAAAAGCCGGCAAGGCAAAAGCGGTTTCCGGACAGACACCGGAAGCGAATAATTAATCCTGGTCATTTAATCTGTTTTTATATGGGAGCAGTATAGATAATGAAAGTTACTGAATGCAGGCTGGCGGGGGTAAAGATCATCGAACCCCGGGTGTTTCAGGACAACCGCGGATTCTTTTTGGAAAGCTACAACCGCAGCGAATACAGCAAATACGGGATTGATCAGGATTTTGTCCAGGACAATCACTCCAAATCGGTAAAAAACACATTGCGCGGTCTGCATTACCAGATCAACCCGGGACAGGATAAAATCGTCAGGGTAATAGCCGGCGAGGTTTTTGACGTAGTTGTCGATATCCGTAGAAATTCACCAACTTACGGTCAATGGGAGGGATTTATTCTTTCCGCCGAAAACAAGTTGCTGATTTATGTCCCGAAAGGGTTCGCACATGGTTTTTGCGTACTCAGCGACTCCGCCGAATTCGTCTATAAATGCAGCGAATACTGGTCTCCCAAGGATGAACGCGGCATCATCTGGAACGATCCGGATATCAATGTTCAATGGCCGGTGGCTGATCCAATACTCTCCGCCAAAGACTTGAAAAATCTGCCGTTAAAAGAGCTAGAACCATTCAACTGAAGGATTCAGCAAAATGAAAAAACTGGCGATACTCGGCGGAAACGGCATGCTGGGCAGCGATTTGAGAATTGCCGCTGTCGCTTCGGGCTGGACGGTTCAGATTTACGACCTGCCGGACTTTCAAATTACCAATAGCCGTCAGCTTGAAAAAGCGATAGAATCCTGCGACTGTGTGGTCAATTGTGCGGCATATACCGCTGTTGATAAAGCCGAAACTGAACCGGAGTTATGTGAAGCAGTCAATGCGCTGGCAGTCGGAGAACTCGGCAGAATCGCCGCTACAGCCGGCAAATATGTCATTCACATCAGCACAGACTTTGTTTTCGGCGATCTTGCCGATTCTCCTCAAAGCGAAACTGATTTGACTAACCCGCTTAGCGTTTACGGCAGGACAAAACTGCATGGAGAACAATTGCTTGCGGCTTCGGGTTGTCATCATGCCATAATCAGGATAGAGTGGACTTATGGTCGTCACGGCAATAATTTCATATCCAAAATACTGGCGCTGGCAGCGGAAAGAGAATCTCTTAAGGTGATCTCCGACCAGACCGGCGCTCCTACCGCAACTTCGGATGTAGCTCGCGCAATCCTCTGTTTCCTCGATAACAAACCGGATGGTTTATATCATTTTGCAGCAGACGGGTTTGCATCCCGTTATGAGGTGGCGGAATTCATCGTCCGCCAGTCACAGCTTGAAACCAGTGTGCTTCCCTGCCTTAGCGATGCCTTTCCAACTCCTGCTGTCAGGCCCAAAAACTCTAAATTTAACTGTAAAAAAATAGACCGGATTCTCAGCTTCAAACGTCCGCGTTGGCAGGACACTCTGGCTGATTTTATCAACGCCATAAAATCGCAGACTCCAAAATGAATATTTTATGTTACGGTTCACTTAATATTGACTGTGTTTACAAAGTTCCCCATATCGTGCGCCCCGGCGAAACCATCTCCAGTTGCGAGTATTCTGAATTCCCCGGCGGCAAAGGCGCAAATCAGGCGGTTGCCGCCGCCAGAGCCGGAGCCGTGGTATTCCATGCCGGCAAAATCGGACGCGACGGCATTTTCCTGAGGGATACCCTCGCCAAGGAAGATATTGATACTGCCAATGTCGCAATAGATCAAGCGATTCATACCGGGCGGGCGATTATTCAGGTGGAGGCTGCCGCCGAAAATGCCATTGTCCTTTTTCCCGGAACCAATCAGGCCATCAGCCGTGAGGACATTGACACGGTATTGGCCAAATTCGGAAAAGATACTATGCTGATTCTGCAAAACGAGATCAGCCATGTTCCCTACCTGATCGAAAAAGCTAAAAATTCCGGGCTGAAAGTCTGCTTCAATCCCGCTCCGTTTAATCCTGAAATCAAGGAATATCCGCTGCGAATGCTGGATATTATCGTATTAAATGAGACCGAAGCGGAAGGACTCAGCGGGGAATCAGATCCCGAAAAGATCATGCTGAAACTGTCGAAACTTCTGCCTGAAACAGAAATAGTGCTTACTCTGGGCGCCAAAGGCGCGCTTTATTCTTATCTCGGCCAATCACTGTTTGTGCCGGCGGAAAAAGTCAGAGCAGTTGACACTACTGCCGCCGGCGATACTTTCATCGGATATTTTATTGCCGGGAAAACCGCAGGGCTGAGCGCCGAACAAAGCTTGAAGAACGCCTGCCGCGCCGCCGCAATTGCGGTGACACGGCCAGGCGCCATCCCGTCAATTCCTTTCGTCTCGGAATTAGGGTAAATTTATTTTGCCGACCGCGGCGGAAATCATTGCAAAGTAGTTTTCCTGCGGCACATATTCCGGAATGCTGTTGCCGGAACCCAGCGCATATCCGCCGCGTTTTTCAGCTCGTTCAAGCATGGCTTTAGAACGCTGAAAAATTTCTTCCGGGGTCTTGCGGCAGACAAAATCCAGGTCGATGCCGCCCATGATTGCAATTCTGCCGCCCCAACGCTCGTATGCCGCTTCCACCGGTTCAATGGTGTCTTCATAAGAGTGCTTGCCGTCATACTTGCAGACATCAATGATGATATCCATCAGACTTTCCTGATTGCCGCAGGAATGCAGAATGGCCGGTTTGCCGTGGCTGTGAATGGCTTCAGCTATTTTGACATGCCATGGAATAATATATTTTTTCATATCGTCAGGGCTCAGCATCGGCTGACTGCGGAATCCCCAGTCATCGTTGGAAATCATTGCTCCAACGGTGTCATATTTTCCGACTATTTCATAATGTCTTACCAGCCGCGATCCAATATTATCGGTTACTTGTTGTACCAGTTCCGGATCATCGTATAGCATCATGCAAAGGTTGTCATAGCCGACAATGCGAATGATATTTTCCAATACGCCGCCGGGGCCGGGAACAATCAACTTCATGCCTTTAGGAATTTCCGGAGCGACACTGGCCAGAACATCATAGCCTGAATCATCCACCGCCGGCCAGACATATTTCTTGAAATTTTCACGGTCGGTAATCAAGGCGCCTTCATTCAAAGAAATACTTTTGGCATGGTCCCTTTCGCCTGAAGGGAAACTGAATCCGGCATGAAAAGTGCAATAATCGTATCCGGCACGACGAAATGCCTCCATATAACGGTTGCTTGCTATTCCGCCAAGCCGCTCATACAGCGGAATGTTCAGAAAAAACTCAAACAGGGTTGGGCGGTCAGGCTTTTCACGATTCAATACCTTCAAAATGTTGTCAAAATCCGGTTTTCTCATATTATCAATCCTTTATCTGATAAATTGCTTATTATCAATTATAATCTTTTTTATTTAAAACTCAATCAGTAATGAGCTTGATTATTTATCATATACAACTATTCTTTATCATTAACGATTATTAAGGAGTTATTCAAAAATAAAGTTTACAAGTTTCGTGAAATATCCCGAAGTGATTTTGTGAATTGCCGGTGAGGCGCATACCTGACGGTATGTAACGAACCGGCAAACACAAAAGCATTCGGGAGAATCACGAAGATGGAAAGGTTATTTTTGAATGGCTCCTAAGGACAATATGGATAATATTACACTCAAAGAAATAGACGTGCGCCCCCCGACGCGGGAAACTGCCTGGCGGCTGGCAAATTTTTCGCCTTATATCCGGCAGAGCGGCGACAGCATCAGGACTAAATGGTATATGGGGGAAAGAAAACTGCTGGACTATCTTGCGGTTTACATCGGCAGCGGATACGGCGTGTTTTCCGTGAACCGGCAGGAATTCGAGGTTGCCGGGGATGATCTGGTTTGGATTCCTCCAGATACAAATCACTGGATGCGCGGAACTTCCGACGAGATGCACTGTCTTTATCTGCATTTTGATCTGCTCTATGATCCGGAACGCAGTCACTGGAATGCTGTAATACCAGGCGGAATGACGGATTTGAAAAAACATTCCGTCAGAATGCATCCGCCGGTAAACGACCAGATAATCTCGCAATGGCAGGGCAAAATCATTACCGGCGCTAACTCTAACGTCAAACCGCTGTTCCGCAAAATCTGCCATATCCATAAAAACTTTCCCTGGCAGCGACTGGCCCAGGCCGGATTGTTTCTGCAGATGCTGGAGGAAATTCTGAGCATAAACGCGGAGCATTCTGAGCAAAACAACCCGCATGCAGCCACCATGCGGCAGGCCGTGGCATATTTGCAAAATCATCTGGACCAGGAACTCAATGTTGATAAGATGGCCGCCAGTTTTAAAATGAGTTCTTCGTATTTCAGAAAAATGTTCAAGACCGCTTACGGCATCAGCCCGCGCACCATGCACCGGGAACTCCGGATGTGGAGAGCAGGCGAAATGCTGGCATATTCCGGGCTCAACGTTTCAGAAGTGGCTGACAAACTCGGATTCAGCAATATTCATAATTTTTCCAGAGCATTCAAAGAGGTAACCTCCAACTGCCCCCTTTCCTATCGCAATAAGTAATGTCTAATCCTGACCCATTTCCGGCAACCGGTTAGGATTTTCATTGAATATCTCTAATTTAAGCATACCCCTCGCGACTGCGGTTTATAGGTTGAATTAGCCTAGTACATCGTAAATTTCAAAGTTTCGGATACAGGCGCTTCAATTTTACCCGTGCGTCTTCGGTTGTGAATTGCCAGCCCACCGTTGTTTGTCGTGAATTCCGATCTTTATTCCAAGCATATACCATTTGACGCATAAGTTCAATGTCAGGAATGCGTTCTGGTAAACATTGCCGTTTTAATACGCTCAGTTCAATCTCCGCTACATTCAGCCAGCTTCCATGTTTTGGGGTATGATGAATTTCGAGTCGCTGAGCAAGCCGGAAAGCATCTTCTGGCGCAAATGCTTCGTAAAAGGATGAGATATTGTGCGTATTCAGGTTATCCATCACCAAAATAACCTTTCGAGCATCGGGATAACGATCATCAAGCATTTCACGCACATACTGTGCCCAATCAACCTTCGTTCGGCGTTCGGTTATTTTCACATTGCGCATACCGGCAAGAGGTTCAACTTCGAGGAAAATTTCCGCAACGCCGTTGCGAACATATTCATCATCTTGAAGTACCGGATGTCCTGGCGCTGCCGGAATCGGCGGTGTCACTTCGCCAAT
>CAIKZE010000142.1 GCA_903831825.1 uncultured Lentisphaeria bacterium
ACCATCGCCGCGCGCATTTTTCAAGTGCCGCAATTCGTTTGATATGAAGATTTTTAACAGTGATTAATGATGGGCGATAGAACAGATATCAGAGATATGTAGCCCATTAAAAGTGATTTTATTTACGGCTCGATCCTAAGGGGCCTTGCTGTTCCGCGCAACTGTGGGTCACATAAAACAGTAAAGTTTTTGCGTCACCGGTCACGGCTTTTATCCAGGCGGTATCGACGCTGCGAATCGGCTTGGCGCGAAAAAGTCCGGCCTGCACGAAGGCAATGGCGGCGGGCCGGGCAAAGGATTCGCCGGCATAAAAACTCAGAAGATTTAAATAATGCGCCAATGCATTGTTGAACGGGCTGTCCAGCACCCAGGCGTTGCTGCTTTTAAGCTGCCCGGCCCAGGCATTGCGTTGATAGTATTCTACATTACGCGGCCATAAACCGTAAGTTTTCAAGGTATGCACCTGTCCGATTTTGCCGCTCAGAATATATTCCTTGATTTTGCGGGTTTCGGGCTGGTACATGGTTTGATATCCGACCGCGACGAATTTTCCGGTTTCCCGTTCCGCTTCAAGTATGGCGGCGGCCTCCTGCACGGTTGCGGCCAATGGCTTTTCCACGTAAACATTGGCCCCGGCGCGCATGGCGGCAATGCTCATCGGCGCATGCAGCGCAATGCCGGTCGGGATGAAGCAAATATCAATTTTGCCGCGGAGAACTTCCAGCATCTGATTATAGTCTGTGAATAACCGGCAGCCGATACTTTTCAGGAAGTCGCATTTATCTTTTTCCTCTTCCTGATTAATAATGGTTGCGCCGGCGATATTAACCCGTTTCTGGTGATATTCCCGGACAATATCTTCATAGTGGGTACGTCCGAATCCGGAGACTCCGATAATTGCGGCATTTATCATTATAATTCAACTCTTTCTAACTTATTATTTACGCGTTTAACTCTGAACATTATCAGGATTAATTCAATTAACATAGTGTTTGCAATTGAATTTAGCAATCTGAATATTGCTGAATGCCGCACCGGTATTCCGGAGAAATGCGTTTTTTCCAAAGTCAATAAAAAGATCGCCGGTAACGTCAACATTAAATGCGTTACCGGCGGTTCTATGAATTACTGGAACAGTTCGGCGACTCTTACGGTGCGCTCTTCGCGGCGTGAAATCTCGGCGGCCTGCCCGATGGCGGTTGACCACATGCCGTGCTCAGTTGTTGAACTGTTTTTTGCTTCGCCTTTGAGTACCTGGAAAAAGGAGTCTATCAACAAGGGGTCGGCGCCGCCGTGTCCGCCTTCTCCTTCAGGAATATGGTATGTGATGACTTCTTTGCTCCAGCGCGGCCGTATAATGATGGTCCGCTTTTCCAGACTGACTTCGGCCTGGCCGCGATCGCCAACCACGGTGTAAAGGCGGTCACTCATCGGGGTAATAAAACATTCGAGATGGCTGGCTTTGGCGCCGTTTTCATATTCGACGATTGCAATGCCGTTGTCATGGGTGTCTTTGTCGGAAGTGTACATGCAGAGGTCTTTGGAATAGCCATCGGCATCAACCGCGCGGTCGCCCCATGGGCTGTCCTGGATATTGTCAATCTTGTAAACGTCCGGACAAATCTCTCTGTAAGGGCATTGATGGCAGGTCGGGCCGACCGGCACCCCGGGTTTTACCGCAAACGGAATATGTTCCGGATTGAGTACGTCAATCCCGGCGAAAGCGCTGACCTTGACTGGTTTCGGGAAATCCAGCAGCCAGTTGAAAATATCAAAATCATGACTGCCTTTATGGATCCAGAGGCCGCCGCTCTTTGCGTAAAGACGGTTCCAGCGGGACATATAGGTACGGCCGCCATCATAGAATTCACGGTTTTCAATCAGAAAAACCCGGCCCAGGTCGCCTTCAGAAATCAATTTTTTCAGTTTCTTCAAAACTGCATGGTGACGCAGATTGAAACCCATCATAATGGTTTTGCCGGCTTTTTCGGCGGCGCTGATGATGTTCCGGCAGCCTTTTACAGTTATCGCCAGCGGCTTGTCAATCAGGACATTGACTCCGTTGCTCAATGCCGCCACCGCATTGGATTCATGGCAGAAATCCGGACTGGTAATGACTACCGCATCAAGTTTTTCAGCGGCGATCATGGTTTCAACGGAAGTGTAGAAATTAGGCTTGAAGCCCAGTTCCTTGGCGGCAAACTCCATTCTGACCTGGTTGGGATCGCAAAGCGCTACCACTTGAGCGTCATTGCGCTTTGCAATAGTTTGACCGAAAGCGCTGATTCCTCTGCCTCCGGCACCGATAATACCTACTTTGAATTTTTGTTCACTCATTTTCTGTCCTTTTTTGTTTTAGGATATTGTTAAGGAGTTGTTCAAAAATAAAGTTTACAAATTTTGGCATGGATTTTTGAGATAATTTTTGTTGTAATTGATAGGAGCATAACAAGTTATGTAACGAACAATTACGGCAAAAATAGCTCAAAAGAACACCAAAATGTAAAGGTTATTTTTGAACGGCTCCTAAGTTTAATTCCATATTTAAGTTGAACTTCTTATTTTCAGGTTCATTGGAACTCCGACCGCATTGGGCTGTTCGTTCGCTTGAGTAATTTTATCCAGCAGCATTTCCGCCGCCAGTTCTCCAGCCCTGAAATTCGGCTGGGCGATGGTTGTCAAGCCGGGGTTGGTGAACGTCGCCAGTTCACGGTTGTCAAAGCCGATGACCGCGATTGCCTCAGGAATCTTGACGTTCGATTCCCGAAAACCGGCAATCAGTCCGGCGGCGAGGTAATCCGAATAGGCAATCACCGCATCCGGAGGGATTTTTGCCCCAGCGATAGTTTTGGACATCGCGAACCCCAGATCAAAAATCCGTTCCAGATCACTTCCCGAATAATTATTTTCACTGAAAATTATTTCCTGCAACCCGAGTTCTTCAATCGCTTTGCGGTAACCCCGGATACGGTTACAGCAAATGCCGTCAAAACCGGCAAACGCAATTTTATTGCGTCCTTTTTCCGCCAGATAATGTACGGCGTCGCGTACTCCCTGCTGGCGGTCAATGTAAACACAGTCCATATCCGGTATTACATCATATGAGATCAGCACTGCCGGAATCTTCTTAGCTTCCATCAACCGGTAAATTGACTTGTACAGTTCGCTATCCCCGATTATTATAATTCCAGCCGGGCTCTGACCTGTAATATCCTCCAGTATCTTCAAATTTGCCAGTTCAGAATCGTTGTCTATATCTAAAAAATGCAAATTCATTTCATAACCGGAGGCGGCCAGGCGCCGTTTAATGCCGACAAACTTTTCCATCATCAACTGATCGCCACTGCGGTTGTTTGTTCCAAGAAAACTGATCACCGCGATCTCAAAATTTTTTCTGAAGCGCAGACTGCGCGCCGCACGGTTAGGCCGATAGCCAAGTTCCACGGCTATCCGCATCACCTTTTTGCGGGCATCCTCTGAAACGTAACCTATCCCCCGGATTGCCCGGCTGACAGTATTTATCGAAAGCTCCGCGCGTTTCGCAATATCTTTTAAACTGGCCATATCAAAAATTTCCAATATATCTCAACGTTACCATATTACTATAAATCCAATGGCTAAAAATGTAAACCCCGGAATGCAAAAAAAATAATAAACCTGTAATTCTGATATAGGATTGAGTTAATTCCGACTGGTAATTCCGTTCATTAGAACCGGTAAAAAGCGTAGATTTGCAATTTTTAAAACCAGAAAATCGCTTAATTTCGGTATGTAATTTATTTATTCAGATCGGAGCAGAAATCCGGCAGTCGGGTTATGCTCTGCAACAGTTTGCACTCTTTCGGACATAAAGTAAGATCGGTCAGGAATGTTGGGATGATGCAGCATTTGATGCCGGCGGCAACGGCGGAAACGGCGCCGCGCGGAGAATCTTCCACCGCCAGGCATTCTTCCGCATTAAGGTCTAACATTTTAAGCGCGGTCAGGTATGGTTGCGGGCCGGGTTTGGTTTCTCCGGCTTCATCAGTGGTGACGATTATTTCAAAAAAATTCAACAGTCCGGTAGATTCATGAACGCGTTTAAACCGCTCCATGGAGGAACTGGTGACGACTGCCAGGCGAAAATGTGAGGAAAGGATTGCCAGAGTTTCGCGCACATGCGGCAATACTTGCACTCCGAGCGCCACGTCAGCCCAGAATAAGCCGTCCCGGCGTTCAAGGACTTTATCAATGAGAGCCGGAGATATACCCATTCTTTCGGCGATCTTGCGTGAGGTTTTCGATCTGCCCAGATAGCCGTTAGCCCAGATTTCCGGGGTAAGGTTTACCCCGGTGGCGGTGAAGGCCACACGAGTTGCTTCATAAAACATTTTTTCCGTATCAACTAATACGCCGTCGCTATCAAAAAGAATTGCCCGAATCATAATTGCCGGCTTTGCTTTAAATATAATTTAAATTAGAAAAATCAAAGATTTAATATATATCAAAAAGTTGATATTTCAATAAATCTTTCGTCGGTTTATCCGCGCAGAAGGAGTTGTTCAAAAATAAAAATTACAAGTTTCGTGAAGTATCCCGATGAGATTTTGTGAATTGCCCGGTGAGGCGCATACCTGAAGGTGTGTAACGAACCGGCAAACACAAAAGCATTCGGGAGAATCGCGAAGATGTAAAGGTTATTTTTGTACGGCTCCTAAGCGTACTATTTTCAGAAATTATGGCAGACAATGCCATCGCGCAACTTTGGTTCAAACCAGGTTGACTTGGGCGGCATGATCGCGTCGGCGTCAGCAATGTTCATCAACTGCTCGAGCGTGGTCGGAAACATCGAAAATGCCACGGCGTATTTGCCGCTGTTGACCAGTTTTTCCAGTTCGGCAGTACCGCGAATGCCGCCGATAAAGTCAATTCCCTTGCTGGTGCGCGGATCGTCAATGCCGAGCAGCGACGCCAGGATATTGTCCTGAAGAATACTGACGTCGAGACACTCAATCACCCCGAGCGCTTTGACATCGAATTTGGGCGTGACCAGGGACCATTTACCGTCGAGATACATGCAGAATTCGCCGGGTTGGGACGGTTGCGGGGATGTATCCGCGATATTGAATTTAGCTGACAGCGCCTGCATAAATTGCGCCTTAGTCATGCCGTTCAGGGTTTTGACTGCCCGGTTGTAAGGCAGGATTTTTAACTGGGACGCGGGGAAGGTTACTGCCAGAAAGAAATTGTAATCCTCCTTGCCGGTGTGCCGCGGATTTTTCGGGGCGCATTCGGCGGCGGTTCTGGCGGCGGCCGCGCTGCGGTGATGACCGTCGGCGATATACAGATAAGGCACATTGGCGAACAGATCGGAAAGCATGCGACTGCTGTTGGCGTCAACCCGCCAGAGGGTATGGGCAATGCCGTCCGGGGCGGTGAAATCAAACAACGGTTTTCCGGCGGTAAGTTTTTCGATCATGTCGTCGATGGCGGCGGAATCGCGGTAGGTCAGGAATGCCGGGCCGGTGTGCGAGCGCAGGGTCATGACGTGGCGGGTACGGTCGTCTTCCTTGTCCTTGCGGGTCTTCTCATGTTTTTTGATGATGTTCTTATTGTACTCTTCGGCAGAAACCGCGCCGACGATGCCGGTCTGGACGTGGCTGCCCATTTTCAGACGATAAATATACAGATGCTCTTCCTGATCCAGTTTAAGCGGGGCCTGTTCGCAAAGGCGTTTGAAGTTGGCCAGCGCTTTGGCATAAACTCTATCATCATACAGGTCAATGCCGGGTTCCAACTCAATTTCAGGTTTGGAGATGCGAAGGAAGCTCAACGGGTTGCCTTCCGCCAATTTTGCCGCTTCTTCGGAATTTACGACGTCATAGGGAACTGCCGCCACTTGCGCCGCTTTTTCCGGGGTCGGCAGCAAGCCATGAAAAGGAAGTACTTTAGCCATTTAAAAATCTCCAGTTATTTTTTTAAAGCCAGAATTCAGAATTCAGGAGTCAGAATTCTGAATAAAACTAAAACACAAAGCCAGAATTCAGAATTCAGGAGTCAGAATTCTGAATGGAATCCATATAAGCTTCCAAAAGTTTGCTGACTTCTTCAATCAACGGATTCAGCGTGGAAATATCACCATATCCCAAATCTTCAGTTAGAATCAGATAGTATCGTGATTCCTCAAGGGAACCTTGCGCAATATTGTAAAAGCGGAGTTCGTCTGCCCTTCCATGTTTCCTGAAGCCTTCTGCGATATTAGCGGCTATTGACACCGCCGCCCGTCGAAATTGTGAAGACAACCCGTATGTTTCTGATTTTGGAAACGCCTGTGACAGCCGGTAAACCGAGATCACAAACTGATGAGCTCTTTGCCATACTATTAAATCTTTAAATGTTTTTGCCGTTGTCTTCATTTATTCTGATTAATGTTTTCTATCTTCTATCTTCTATCTTCTATCTTCTGCTTTCTGTCTTGATTTATTCTGAATTCTGAATTCTGAATTCTGAATTCTGAATTCTATTCCCATCCTACCGCGTTTTGCGTCTGACGGCAGGGCCGATATAGGTTTCTTCCAGGGTGTCGGTCTGGTTTTTCCATACCGCCAGGCGCATAATCTGGGAATGAATACATTCAATTCCGCCGAGTTCGCATTCGCCGCTGGCGCGGGTTCCGCCGCAGGGGCCGCTGGCTAATCCTTTCGGGCAGTGTTCCGGGCAGACGAACTGGGTGAGCGGCAGGCGGCAATATGAACATTCTCTGCATCCGACCAGCAGTTTTTTCGTCAGTAAATGTTCATGCGAGTTTTGACGGTCCGCATGCGGAAACATGAATTTACGGAGCCTGTAGCTGAATTTTTCTCCGGAGGAACTTTCCGGTTCCTTGATGATGGCCATTTTCGGAATGCCTTCGGCATAAGGCTTGCTGAAGCCTCGCCCGAAGGTGTAGAACCGGTATGGGTATGGAGCCATTTCCGCGCGTCCGAGATGTTCAAAATATTCATTGGTCCAGTCGTTGAAAGACTGGAATTCCGCCATGGCTTCGGTGATGCGTCTGGCGGCGATTTTGATTTTATCCGGGGAATCCAGACCGGCAATCTGAATGCCGCTGTAGCCGAGCAGCTTGCAGCCGACCGCCTGGAGCTGCAGCCGGCGCCATTGCGCGGATTCGAACTGGTTATAAGAATATTTCAGCTCGTTCTCCAGGATGATTTTAAAGTCGGGGGAAATGTGTACCCCGGGCAGTTCGCCGGCAATGATTTTTTCCACTTTTTCCGGGGTCAGCACGGATAATCTGGCGATTGATGGGTAATGCAGATTTCTGCTGCTCAGATACCACCTTAACTCATGGTGCTTCATCATGTCCCAGCCGAAGTTGGTGACCATGAATTCCGCGCCGAAATTCAGCTTTTTCACCAGTTTGAAGTACTGGGTGAAAGAATCATCCGGGGTGTATTTGAACGGATTGATCGCGCAACCCGGAAAGAACGGAGAATCCTTTAAATTCTTGATATGGTGGAGCAGATGAATGCTTTCCGTAAATGTCCGTTTACGGGTATCCTTGGCGTTTTCTCCGGGGATGCTGTCGCCGGAAACCGGAACGACATTGAAAAATCCGTTGGCGGCGCACATATTGAGCGTATCCACCTGAGATTCGCTGGTGGTGTCCCGTCCGCTGATGTAGATGACGTGGCGGTCGCGCCGGTCTTTGGAGAGACAGGTGGCGTAGTCGGCGACTTTCCATGAGGCGGTATTGACATATTTATCGGTGAAAGCCAGTCCGATCGGCAGCTCGTTGATGTTTGAAATCGCGTATTCAATTTCCTGCAGCCTCGCGCCTGCCGCCGCGAGGTCGGTATCCCGCGCCGGAGTGTTAAGTTCGATCAGCATGACAAAAACACCATTGTCCAGGCAATGCCTGAAGCGGTTGATGCTGCTGTCAAAATTCATCTCTAATTGAAAACCGTCACTGCTCATAGCCATTTGAAATCCTTAAAACCAGAATTCAGGAGACAGGAGTCAGGAGTCAGAATGAAATCCTTAACTCTCAAATCCTGAAATGTTTTTACCGTTGCTTTCATTTATTCTTCTATGCTTAATATGTCTTCTGTCTTTATTTATTCTCTATATAATATATCGCTATTCTGGAGCTTTGCCGTTTTATTTATTTATTTTGGCTATTAATATTGTCGTTCTTGCGGATCCTGTGTTTTGTATTTTTGCTTTCCATTCTGACTACTGACTTCTGGATTTATTCTTCTTGTCGCTGTCAAATACGAAAAACAGACCTGATAAGATATTGAAAACAAGAATAAGCGCGGTAAAAATAATCGGGATAGTTGTCGCGTTATCAACGCCTCCGGCATAAAGGATTGTGGCAATGGTCACGTCGCGCAGCCCCACTCCGGAAACGGTCAGGGGAATCAGGCCGGCGATGTTGCCGATAATCACCGCCGAAGTCAGCGTTATCAAATGGACGTTTTCAATGCCCAGCCCTTTCATGATGAAAAATACCACCACCACCATATTCAGGTGAACCAGGAAAATGCTGACGACAGTCATTTCCGTGAAGAGCTTCAACTGGTTGCGGTAAATATCCGTGGCGGCGGTCATGCGGCTGACCGCGCTGTTGGTGTAGCGGTCGCCCATTTTCATCAGGTAGCCGATCGGTTTGATTTTTTCCAGAGTCTGATGATAAAATATGGCTAACATGGCAACCAGTCCGAAAGCGCACATCCCCAGCAAAACCGCGATAGCGGCAACATGCATCAGTTTGGTTTGCAGTCCGAGCACGGTCAGATCAATGCCCATCAGTATCGGCAGTGTCGAAAGGATTATAATAATGGCAATCGAAAACAATGCCACCATGCCCACGATTCTGTCCATCAGAATCGTAAACGCACCTTCAACTTTGGTGCCCTTGGGAGTTCTTGATGCGAGAAACCCGATTTTGGCCAGGTCGCCGCCGATAGCGCCGCCCGGAATCACCAGAGAAAAGAAATAAGATTTCATGGTCAGTGAAAAGGCGTCAAAAAGAGTAATCTGGATATCCAGCACCTTAGCCAGTTTATACCAGCGCCAGGAACAGACCAGCATATGCAGAAAATAACACAAACACGCCGGAATCAGCCAGTAGTAATTGAAATCGGCGAGGCTTTGGACAAACTTGTCGAAATTTCTGCTTACCAGCCAGCCGATGATTGCCGCCGCCAGTCCGATTCTTAAAATAAACCAGAAAATTTTCCTTAAAAGCCCTTTTGCATTTTTACCTGAAGACATTTCGTCTTCTTCGATTGCCAGAATATCGTCTCCAGTTTCCATCTTTATCTTTCATTAAAAAAACTGTAAATTATTGCGGATAATTTATCATAGTTTTATGATTATTACAGCGATAAAATATATAAATCCCGCCATTTTTTAAGAAAAGCGGCGGGTGAATGGCAAATGGCAAAATGTTTTTGCAACTTGCGGGGTTACAACGGCATAGCGGTTTAATAATTCAAATTAGTCGATTAATTTTATTTGATTTTGTGCTTGTTGGTGTATCTTAATTTATAATTTAAGATAAGAGGATGCGTCGATATGGCATTAATCAACATCAATGAGAATATTTATTGCTTCGAAAAAGACTGTTGTCGAGTGTATATCATAAAAAGCGGTTCCGGGGCGGTATTGATTGATTTCGGTTCCGGCGCTGTTATGGAGGAACTGTCCGCGCTGGATATCACTGATATTCGCGCGGTCTATATTACGGTGCCGCAACGCAGCCATTGCCAGGGATTGTCCAGGTTGCCGCAGGGCGTGCCGGTATATTACCCCGAGGGTACGGAAAAAATCGTTGAGCGTTTCGTGGTGAAACCCGGCGATCCGGTCAGGTTCCCGCTGTTTCCAGGCGTTTATGAGATTCCGGCATCCCTGAATAATCCCGGCAATACGCCTCCGGCCCGAATGCAGTTTGGCGATTATGTTATCTCGCCGCTGCGGATTGGCGGTTTTATGGAGTGCCAGACCGCATATTTCGCAGATTCCGCCAACGGGCGGATATGTTTTTCAGGAGACGCAATTTACGCGCCGGGGAAAATCCATGCGGCTTACAATTTTGAACACATGCACCATACCGGTACCGGACAATACCGCGGCGTGGAAGCGTTGCGCCTGCTCCGGATGGAACGTCCGGATATGCTCTGTCCGGCGCACGGGGAAGTTATGCGCGGCAATACTTTCGAGTCTCTTACGCTTACGATGGAGCGGCTCAATCAACTGGCGCAGTTTTACGAAACAAACTGTCCTGAAGTTCCGGCCTCACAGCGGATACCATGTGCGAAAGGCTGTTTCCAGCAGGTTTCCGATCATATCTGGATGCGCGGTAATATTTATGTCGTAATTTCCGAATCCGAGAAAGCGCTGCTGGTTGATTTTTACGAGCCGGATGATGAACGTGTCCGCCAGTTCCTGAAAGAGTTTGAAGCGTGTTTTCCCGGCGTTGCCATCGAGCGAATATTGATTTCCCATTTTCATTTTGATCATTGGGTTGGAATCAGCGAACTGCGCAAATATGCCGGTTTCGAAACCGTATGCAGTAATCACCTGAAACCCGCCCTCGAAAATCCTCCTGCTTTCAAGCGTCCGTTCCAGTATTTTCCAGGCATCAAAGTTGACTGCGCTTATGCCGATAATCAAACGTTTAAATGGCATGAATATACTTTTGAGGTATTCGAATTTCCGGGACAGACCGATTTCCATACCGGATATTTTACCGTGATTGACGGCAGAAAAGTATTTTTCAGCGGCGATAACTTCTATCCCGCCCAGCAATGGGGCGGCACCGGCGGATTCAGTTCTTTCAACGGCGGCGATCCGGAAAACGGCTGGCGGCGTTCGATTAAACTGCTGCTGCGCCTGGAACCGGAATGGGTGCTGGCAAGCCATATGCATCCGTTTATGTTCCGCCGCGCGGATTTTGAAAGACGGCTTGACTGGACCTATGAGATAGTTGATGCGATGAAAGAAATAGCGGCGGATGATCATTACCAGTTGACGTTCAACCAGCATATTTTTAAAGTTTTTCCATATTCGCAGCCGGCGGCGGAACTCTTTTCAGTAGAATTCACGGTGACCAATCCCGCGAAAACTGCGGCTGACTTAAATATTGCGCCAGTCGTTCCGGACGGAATTGAGGCAGTCAATAAATCCGCGAAAATAACTGTCCGGCCGTCCGGCAAAAACTCTGTGCAATTTGATTTCAAGGCGGATAGAACCGCGATGAAGTCCGGCGGCATGATTGCTTTCGATATTATCCGCAACGGCGAATATCTCGGACAAAAGACCGAATGTTTTATTTATTGACAGGTTAAAAATGGTTTTCTGGAAGCCATATCTTATGACGGTAGCCGCGGCAATAATGCTGACCGGAAATGCGACGTTTGCTGACGGCGCGAAAACCGGTTTTATTTATCATGACGGCATGCTGAAACATGATACCGGGCCGACTCATCCTGAATGCAAAGAGCGCTTAACCGCTATCGAGAATCAGTTAAATAACACTGGTTTATTGTCCAGCCTGACATTAGTTAAAGTCAACCCTGCGCCGTTGGACTGTATTTTGCTGGTGCATTCACCCGAATATGCGGCTGAAGTTGAGAAAAGCTGCCGTGAAGGAAAAACATTTCTGCATTCCAGGGATACCGTTATTTCCGCTGATTCGTATGACGCGGCCCGTCTGGCTGCCGGCGGAGTGTTGTGCGCTATTGACGCGGTCATGGATGGGAACGTGAAAAATGCTTTTTGCGCAATCCGTCCGCCCGGCCATCATGCATCGAGCAATAAAGCGATGGGATTCTGCATTTTTAATAATGTCGCAATCGGCGCGCGTTACATCCAGTCAAAATATAAACTGAAGAAGGTGCTGATTGTGGATTTTGATGTTCATCACGGCAACGGTACGCAAGCGATTTTCAATGATGATCCGAATGTGCTTTATTTTTCCATACACCGTTCGCCGTTCTATCCTGGAACCGGCGGGGCGGACGACAAAGGAGTAGGGCAGGGGTATGGTTTGAAAGTTAACGTACCTGTTCCGAAAGGCGGCGGCGATAAAGAATATCTCAAGGCCTTTGAGGAAATATTGAAGCCGCGGGCGCTTGCGTTCAAGCCGGATTTCGTCCTTGTTTCCGCCGGATTTGATGCTTATCAATACGATCCGCTTGGCGGGATGAAAGTTACCGCTGAAGGCTATGCGGCAATGACCCGTATCATCAAGGAAATTGCGGGAAAATGCTGCAATGGCCGGCTGGTTTCGCTGCTGGAAGGCGGCTACAGTCTTCCAGGTCTGGCGGATTCAGCGGAGAAACATATTTCTGTTCTGCGGGAATAACAGTTTCACAGTTTCACAGTTTCACGGTTTCACGGTTTCACGGTTTCACGGTTTCACGGTTTCACGGTTTCACGGTTTCACGGTTTCACGGTTTCACGGTTTCACGGTTTCACGGTTTCACGGTTTCACGGTTTCACAGTTTCACAGTTTCACAGTTTCACAGTTTCACAGTTTCACAGTTTCACAGTTTCACAGTTTCACAGTTTCACAGTTTCAC
>CAIKZE010000143.1 GCA_903831825.1 uncultured Lentisphaeria bacterium
GATTTGAATCTCGCGACCTTATGGCGGACTCATACGGTTGAAATACGCGCGGCGGAAGGTTCGACCCACGCGGGAGAGGTCAAGGCGGTGATAGTCCTGTGCTTAGCGCTAGCCGTCAAAGCCAAAACCGCCAAAGCCGCCAGCGCTGCCAAACGCGAATATAACGAAGCCAGCGCCAAGTATGATTTCAGGGTTTTCCTGCTCCGCCTCGGCCTGATCGGCGATGAGTTCAAAACGGTTCGTCAGCATCTTTTAAAACGCCTCCCCGGCAGCGCCGCATGGAAAAACGGCAGACCGGCGGCGGTGAACGCGTAAATAAAACCGGGGGCGGCAACGCCCCCATAACCATACGGAGGATAAAATGAAAGTACGCATTAACGAAACCGACATGTCCGGCAAGCCGATTCACAATTCCGGCGAAGTATTGGAAGGACAGAACTACCTTGAAATCGTAGACGGGATGAAACTCTCGCCGTTCACCGTAAGCCTAGATCCTTTGGCCTACATGCGCGACGTGCTGGATCGCGCAGGCCAGACCGGCTTGGTGTTGCCGGACGAACCGGAAGCCGCCGCACAGGCCTTTCTGTTGAAACTGGCGGCAATGGGATTTGCCCAGTTCATCGAGGAAGATCCTTACCCGCCGCGCCTGATGGATGTATTGGAGTCGATCCGGCAGTCCGGCAAAACCAATATGTTTGATGTTCCGATGGTAGTCAAGCTGGCCTTGGATATGGATGAGCCGGAAGTGGCGGACTGGGTCAATTCCAATCATCGCGACTACGCCGAGATCATTTTTCATGGCAGGCCCCAACCTGAAAATACGGAGGTGAAATGATGTGCGGAATGACAGGAATATTATTCAATCCTCAGCTTCGGGCTCGATCTGAACTGACCATGCTTGGAAGAATCTTTACGCGGTTGCTGGAATTGAACGAGCTTCGCGGGCGGGATGCTTCGGGCGTGGCCCTGATCCGGCACGATGGCGACAGCAGGTTGTTCAAACGAACGATCCGCGCTCAGGAGTTGACCATCCGTCCGGAATACAGAGCAATCCTGCAGCGTATGGATAAACAAACAGCGTTGCTGATGGGCCACGCCCGATGGGCGACGGTCGGCAGCCGCAGTTGTCAGAAAAACGCCCAGCCGCTGAAAACACGTTGTTTTGTAACCTGCAACGGCACGATTTACAATGCCGATGAATTGTTCGACAAGTACAATCTGCCGCGCCATGCCGAGACTGACAGTGAACTTATTGCCCGGCTGGCCGACAGATACGCACCGGACGGCAAAATTTATGCCAAGGGGTTTGTCCGGACGTTGCGGGAATGCTGCGGGCAGTTAAGCGCGGTGGTGGTTTCGCCAGCCGATCCGCAGACGGTAATAATCCTCAAAGGCAACAAGCCGTTGAACTTCAGCTATCATCCGGAATTGGAGGTGGTGATTTACACCTCGGATGCGCGGCATCTGGATTTGGTACTGTATAACGAAACCGGATGGATACCGCTCAAGTTTCCGGCGATGCATTACGCCGCAATCGATATTTGCATGCTGCCGGAATTCGAAGTGAAGCCGTTTAACTTTATCAGACAATCAGGAGACAAGAAAAATGAATAAGAAAATTACGCTTACTGCAACCATTTTTGTTTATGGTACCTTGAAGAAAAAGCACGTCAACCACAATCGCTACTGCCGCCGTAACATCGGCATCGAACAAGCAACTGTCTGTGGAAAACTGTATCTGCTGCCGCCCGGCTATCCGGCGTTACAGGTACCGATTGAATCGGTCATCGACACCGGTTCTCATGACGCATTTTACGATGCTCAAATCCAGTATCAGGAAAACACCGATCAGGACTTCGAGTACGAAATCTATAATGGCTGGAACACCGTCCACGGCGAACTGATCACGTTTCCCGATCCGGAGCGGGATTTGCCGGATATTGATAAGTTGGAGGGCACTCCGTTTTACTACCAGCGCGATCTGATCCCGGCAAAACGTGGAGACGGAAGCATCGTTTATGCCTGGGCGTACACTATGTCAGAACTTCCTTTCGGTACCAGATTGTTGCCTGACGGCATCTGGCCGGAAAAACAAATACAAACCAATAAATAAAGGGAAAACATCATGAACGCAAGTCTAATCAAAGTCGAGAATTCGTATCTGGTAAAAGTCGGAAAAAATGAAATCAAAATCCGCGTAGTCAGGGAAAATTCCCGCGGCGGCTGGATGGTGAGCTCCCTTGCCGGCGGCAACACCTTTCTCGTCAAAGATCCGAGCCGTTTTTTGCGGTGCATTGAAACGTTGCCGGTTACAGCCCAAACACCGGCTGTAGCGCCGGTTCCCAGCCAACCCGCTGTTACTGTTTCAGTTACCGCCCAACCCCCGGCTGCTGTTCCGGTTCCTGCGTTGCAGATCCCCGTATCTGCGCTTACACCGTCGGTCAAGAAACTCTCCATGCTGGATGCCGCTGCTGAAGCGCTGAAGAATTCGCAGATTCCGGTGTCCTGCAAGGAGATTATTGCCGCAATGGAAAGTTCCGGGCTCTGGAGCCCCGGAAAGGGGCTTACGCCGGTTAACACGCTTACCGCCGCAATCGGAGTGGAGATACGCCGGAAACCCAACCCACGGTTCCGCAAAACCGCGCCGGGGCTATTCGAATATGCCGGTGGACAAAACGTAACGAGCAGTGAATAATGTCAGGAGATTGAAATGGAACAGGCAATGTCTGATGCTGTTGAAATTCTGGCTATTGCGATAGTCAGACTGAACAGGCGGGGGAAAATTTGCGTGGCAATATCTGAACCCCAAGTCCCCAAACGAAATGAGCGCAAAAAGCGTTCCTCAAAATCAAGTCATAAGCGTGGAGATAAAAGCTCATGACAACAGATAAGGCTGTCGATTTAAAAAATGAACGCAACCGAACCAGTGTCCTGCGTCAATTGACGGCGCTGCAGACGATGAGCAGTGAGGAAATTGACAACAAATGGCGGGACCTTTACGGCTCCGAACCGCCTCGTTACAAGAAGACTTTTTTGCAGCGGCGGCTTGCATTCCGCATCCAGGAACTGTTTTTCGGCGGAGTTGAACCGCCGGTCAGGGATAAATTTCAAGAACTGGCGGCGCACGATCCATCAGCCACCCGGCTGGAACGTCCGCGAACGATACTGAACGACGGCAAAGTTCTTCCCGGCATCCGGTTCATCCGCGTATGGAACGGCAAAATCTACGAAACGATCGCGCGGGACGACGGTTTCGAGTTCAACGGGCAAATATACCGTTCGCTTACGGCCATCGCCACAGCGATCACCGGCACCAAATGGAACGGACGCAAGTGGTGGGGATTGCCGGACAGCAAAAAATCATCAGTGCAATAACATGAGAGGGAAATACATATGGCTGACGAAAAACAAATCAAAAATTGCGCCATCTACACCCGCAAGAGTAACGAGGACGGAATGGATGGGTTCAGCAGCCTCGATTCTCAGCGGGAATCCGCCGAAAATTACATCAGGAGCCAGAAACACAGCGGCTGGGTGATCCTGCCGGAACATTACGACGATGGCGGTTATTCCGGCGGGAATATGGAACGCCCGGCGCTGAAGCGGTTGCTGGCGGACGTTGAAGCCGGTAAAATCGACATTATTTTGCTCTACAAAATGGACCGGCTCTCCCGTTCATTGCTGGATTTTATGAAGCTGACTGAGATACTTGAACAGCATAACGTCAGCTTTGTTTCGGTTACCCAGGATATTAACACCTCGACCTCGTCGGGCCGGATGATGCTCAATATTCTGATGACTTTCGGACAATTTGAGCGAGAAATTGTTACCGAGAGAATCCGGGATTCGATCGCCGGGGCCAAGCGGCGCGGCAAATATTGCGGCGGAGTACCCCCGCTCGGATATGATGCTAATCCGGAAACAAAAAAACTGGAAATCAATCTGAAAGAAGCAGCGATTGTCCGGGAAGCGTTCGAGCTTTATGTTAAGTTGGGCTCGGGGCAGGATGTGATACGGATCTTGAATGAAAAAGGTTATCGGACTAAGGGATGGACTTCACATAAAGGTCGCTGTCATGAAAATAAGGAATTCACCCCGGATTCGCTTTACCGGCTATTGAACAATGCGGTTTATTCGGGGCAGGTTCATCACAAGGGTGCGTTCTATGCAGGTGAACATAAGGCGATTATAACTCCGGAATTATGGGAAAGATCCCGGCAGCTTTTGAAAAAAAACGCCCCTGTGCCTGCCGGAGTAAAGAGAAACTCTATCGCCTCGCCGTTTAAAGGGTTGCTGCAATGCGGCTACTGCGGCGGTTCATTCGGCATTTCTTATTCGCAGAAAAACGAACACCGCTACATGTATTATATCTGCATTAAGGATGAAGACCGGGCTGAACGACAATGTCCGTTGTCGCGAGTCCCCGCCGGAGATCTTGACCGGGTGATTCTGCAACAGATGAGCCGGATTTTCAAGACTCCGTCGATGCTGGTTCAGGCCTATAGTGAAGTGCAAAAAGTTGAAATGAAACAAAAGACCGCGCTGATTGCCCGGCAGCAGGAACTGGAGGAAAAACAGAAAAGCATCCGCGAAAAAATGAATAACAGCGACAAGCTGGCGGAACTGCGAGAGCAGTTCATGGAAGTGAATCAACTGCTCAACGAAGTGAAATCGCAGTTGAGCGGCTTCGGCCGGGAGTTTTCCTCTCTCGATCTGGTGGAAACATGCGGTTCAATCGAAACAGTGTGGGCCGAACTTTTCCCGGTGGAACGCTATCGCCTGGCGCATTTGCTGTTCGACCGGATTATTCTGTATGCCGATCGTATAATGCTGGATGTCAAAACTCTTGGCTTGAAGTCGCTGATGCGGGAGCTAAAAGCCGATGAATCTGTCACGGTATCCGTTCTGGATGATGGACAGCAGAAAGATGTCATCCGGCTGACTGTGCCTGTGGTAATCAGGCGGCGTGACAGGCGAAAGATCATCATTCTGCCCGGCGAGTCCGTTGACGATACAGATTCCGGCGGCAAGGTGAACGAGCCAGGCACATTGGCACAACATCTGGCACGGGCGCACGCCTGGATGGAAATATTGGAATCCGGTAAAGTCGCCACCGTAACCAAACTTGCCGAGAAGCTCAATCTTGATCGGTCATATGTTAACAAAACACTGAAGCTGGTCAATCTCTCTCCGGAAATTCAAAAAACTATACTCGAAGGCAAAGAGCCGGATTCATTGACGCTTAAGCGGCTTCGCCATGAGATTCCAGATGACTGGGAGGAGCAGAAAAAAGTGTTGCTGGGATAAAACCTCAGTTCTGATGATGATAATTCTTATTTTCTGTCGACTGTAGTAACTTTAATTCTTTTTAAAAATCACTGATCATCAATCCAATGATCAGTGATTCATTTTACTGTATGCAAATGCAGATATGGTTGCAAAAAAATAACAATAGCCTATAGTAGTTTAGAATTTTTATACGAATCTGCGTAAGCACAAAGGACATTTATAAATGAACTCAAATCTGTATCTGCTGAAAATCACTTTGAAGGGATGCCATGTCAAGATATGGCGCAAATTCGCAGTTCCCGCTGACATCAAACTTGATAAATTGCATCAGGTAATCCAAACGGTCATGGGCTGGACCGACAGCCACCTGCATGAGTTTAAAATCGGCGGCGCACACTTCGGCGTTCCCGATCCTGATGATGACTGGGGCGAAGAGGTCATTGCCGAGAAAAAGTGCCGTCTCGACCGCATGCTTGCTCCGGGGTTCAAACAGTTCCAATACGTTTATGACTTTGGCGACGACTGGGAGCATGTGATCAAAGTCGAATCGCTTGATTACCGGAACGAATCCGGGCGGACAATTTTCTGTTTTGACGGCCAGGGAGCCTGTCCGCCGGAGGATGTCGGCAGTACGCCCGGCTATGCGGATTTCTGCGACGCCGTAAACAACCCTTCTCATCCTGAACATAAAAGCATGAAAGAGTGGGTTTACGACTGTTGCGGTTATCCCAAGGATAAAACGTGGCCGGATGGTTTCGATATTGATGCGGTCAACCAAAAACTTGCCGCCTATGAAAATAAACCGAAATCTGGCACATCCCTCAAGAATACCTCCGCGAAAAAGAAGACTGCCCCCAAAAAGCACTATGTATGGATGCCTCCAAAATAAAAAATAACACAAGATGAATCCGATACTGTAATTATTGCAGACGGGCAGTATTATGGCTTAACCGACTCAATACAAATTTTCTTTCCGGATTTGACTTTCAATAAAAACAGGCGATTTTTAAATTTGGATTTTGTTGCCAATAACAAACATGGCCCATAGGCCAGAATAAGATAAATTTGGGAGTACGATTATGCCTTTCGAACAGGGAACTTTCGCCGTTACTATGTTTTCATTGCCGGAAAAAATGCCGGAAAACTATCTCGAACTATTCAGCCAAGACAAAGCCGGAAGCCTTGAATCAGTCGAAGACGAACTGCAAATCGGCTGGGTTGGCGGACATCATCTGCTGGAAACAAACATCAACGAAAGCACCGCTATCTGCGGCGGCATGATTTATCTGAATTTGCGCAAGGCCGAACGGAAAATTCCTTCATCACTATTGAAAGCTATCTGCAAGCGCGAAGAGATGGCCTATCAGCATGCGCATCAGACTATGCGGGTGCCGTCCAACATCAAAAAAGAGATCAAAGAGAAAGTCGTCGGGGAGTACCTGCCGAAAATTCCGCCGTCACTGACCGGGATTCCAATGGTGATCGACACGGCGATGCAAATGCTTTACCTCGGAACCGCCTCGACTGCACAAATCGATCTCTTCATCGAATACTTCCATAAGACCGTCGGCATTGAGCCTGTTCAGATAAATCCTGAATGGTATCTGGCAAAAGATTTCAAGGTATCTCCTGATGAACTGCCGAACGTGATGTTTTCCGAATGCGGTGACGGAGAAGTCACCACCGGAAGGGATTTCCTGACATGGCTGTGGTATTTCAGCGAACAGGAAGGCGGCGGTATGCTGGAGGTGAAGTCTTACGGGGAGTTTGCTTTTTGCATTCAGGGGCCATTGACATTTGCGGGAACTTCCGAAGCCAGAGGCGCAATTGAAAACACTTTAAAAAACGGCGATACTTTACGCGCCGCCGAAGCCAAGACCGCGCTCACGGTTGGTAAAAAGCTGAAGAATGCCAAATTTGTGCTGGAGCGTGGAAACGATGTCTGGACCGGCGCGTTCGATGCCGATCAGTTTTCGTTCAGCGGCCTGGCGTTGCCGGAAGGCGAGGAAATAGACCCGGATAGCTGCTTTGCCGAGCGCATTGCCAACCTGGATATTTTCCGGGCCGTGTTAGCGGCCTATTTTAAACTGTTCGCGGAAACACTGCTGAGCGACAAATGGGGCGAAGAGGAAAATAAAATCCGGCAATGGGTGGATGAACGCGAATCACGTTAGAGGGGGCATGGAAAAATGGAAAACCCGGATTATACCAAGATACAGTCTTCACATTTCATTTCCGGTGAAGCCGATAAAATCAAATTCAACTGGTTTGCGTTTGAACTGGCCAGTGAAATCGCCAGTGACATTCCGGTTAAACTGATGAAACAACTGGAAAAGAAAGGTTACAAGATATCCGGAGTCAACCGCTCGTGCATCGCTCTGGCAAAGTCATTGCAGCAAACCGTATTGAAGCAATTGAGCGGTGAAATTTCCACGATGCGGATTGATTATACGGATATTGAGAAGGCATTTCCGGGATTGAACGACAAAATAATTGATGCATTGCTTACTTGCACAGCGCAAGCCTGGGATACGCAGTTGGCCGGATGCTCGATGTGTCCCACCGCATGCATATCGAACAAAGACGAATACTGTACTATGTTCAATGATGAATTTTACAATTAAAGAGGAACGGGAGAAAATAATATGCAGGAATTGCCGCTGGAAAAAGCTTTCATGCTGATTGAACCGGGGCCGGTAGTATTGATTACCACCAGGAACGGGCGCAAAAACAATATTATGACGATCTCATGGCACATGGTTATGGATTTCGGAAGTTCTCCCAGGTTCGCGCTGTTGACCGGGGCGTGGAACTATTCATGCGAAGCTTTACTTAAAAACAAAGAATGCGTTATTGCGATTCCGACCGTCGATCTTTCTCAAAAAGTGGTTGAGATTGGCATTTGTTCCGGGCGCGACACGGATAAATTCAAGAAATTTGAACTTACGCCGGTCAAGGGCAAAGAAGTAAAGGCTCCGCTGATTGCCGAGTGTCTCGCCAACATTGAATGCCGCGTGACCGATTACATCGAAAAACATAGCATTTTTGTCCTGGACGGCGTTGCCGCCTGGATTGATCCCGACCGTAAAGAACGCCGCACCTTGCATGCGGTGGGGGATGGCCGGTTCGTCGTCGATGGCCGTACCATCAATTACCGCAAGCTGATGACGTCAAAACTTCCTCCCGGTGTATGAAAAAAACTGTATTATATGCCATAAAAAAGGCTGCCGGACTGAACGGCGGAAGTGAATCAATGAGTTCAATGATATAATAATCAATCATAACGAAGGATAATCGAGGAGGAATTGATGTGAAGAAAAATGCGCTGCCGAAATTGACAAAACACTCTGACGAAATGAAGACATTGCAGTTGGTAAATTCACTGGCCGACGAACTGGACAAGGACATGCGTAAAGTTGGCGGCTCCGGCATTTTGCCGCTTCCCGGTTTTTCGCAAAAATATTACGGCGTAAAACTTTCCGAAGCATTACGAAGAGTTTGCGAACCGATTCTGGAAACCTCCAACGACGATATCGCCACCATTCGGTCGGTTTTCGCCACCGGGGCAATGGCTTGGAATCTTACCATCCTGGCTTCCAAACTCGGCGAGAAAAAACTACATGAAGTCCTTACCGCCATGAACGCCGAAGCCGCTAAACTCGGATATGAAGACTGGGAACGTGAATTGGCAAATTTGATGGAACGGAAAAAGAAATTATTCCCGCAGATTGACATTGCGATTATTGATTGCAAAATTGTTGACGAAGGTGACGAGTATCGTTTTGCGGTTGCCGGGATGCCATACTCGTCCGTCACCCCGGCAGAACTGAAAAAGATGTTTCCCGACGTATTTGATAACATCACGGAGCCGCCGTTATGGAGAAAAATCGCGGGAAAAATACGAGGATGTCTGGGATTGGATTCGCATGGCGGCGCAAAGGCTGACGCCAAAGCCGGATTATTGCCGCCCCCAAAAGCGGCGACGGCGAATATATTTCATGATAGCGCGGGGAAAATGGATCCGGGCCGAACCCAGAAAATCAATTTGGGAGGAACGGAGGTGGAATTAAAATTTGCTGTTTGTCCGCAAGCAAACTGCGATTGCGGCGATATGTCGCTGGAACTCTCCATTCCGGAAAAGCCGGGAGTTCTGTCGGTAGATTTGAATGTTTTTTCCCGCAAGGTCGCAACGAATGTCGACAATGCCCAGCAGAACGCCGCAGTGGCGCGGTTATTCATTGATAATCTGAACGAGCAGTCGTGGACGAAACTTCGCGGCGCTTATGAAGACCTGAAGCATCGGCAGATAACCGAAACCGGACAGGACGGGCAGACTTACGATTTCAATTTCAGAGGGATTGAAAATTACGGGGATATGACCTCATATCGTAACGTTTCCCAGGCTGAACCGGTGATGGCTCTCGATTTCGGCGGAAAAAAACTGGCGGTGAATGATTTTTATTGTCTGAATCCAGCCTGTAATTGCTATAACGCGACCGTGGAGATTGCGGATACGGAAAACGATGAAGGCGATTGTCGGCGGTATGGTGTATTTACCATCAAGTACCAGACCATGTCATGGAATTTTATGCCGAACTATGCGCCTCTGCCGGATGATATTCCATTGCCGGTATTGCGCTCGCTGACGGAACATCAAATTCCCGATTTTTATCAACGCCTGGAGGAACACCATAAAAAGCTGCGGCAGTTGTACAGCCTCCGCCGTTTGCAGCAACCTCACGGTAAAGCCGGGAAAAAGAAAAAAAGGAAGAAATGAGCGAATATCAGCCAATAACCAGAAAACAATTGGCAGATGCGGTCAGAATGGTACTGGTCGAATTCGATGAGGAGCAAATTTGCGGTAAAATTCTTGAGATTGCCGAAAAACAACCTGTCCTGACGCGAGTCATGACCGGCGTTTTAAGTGATGTAATTGATGGAGAAACTTGTCGCCATTTCTGGAAACTTTTTCTGATAATTTATCTGTCTTGCGTCAATCCTGAAGATGATATTCCATGTATTGAGCTTGATGAAGTCACGGACGCATGTTGCCGAGTGGTGGCGCACATCCAGGCGATTACTCCTGATTTACAGATCCCGGATAAAATTTTAGATTCCATGGCAGAGCCGAACTTATTGATAATTATTTTTGAAGAAATTAAAAAAATCAATTTGGCCGATACAAAGGAAGAACGTAGTGCGATTCTGATTCTTAGCAGCATATTGGAAGCATTGACGACCGCCCGGCGAAAACATGGTAAAATGAACAAAACAGGAAAATCAGGTTAACAAAGTTTCCGTTTTTAGTCAAATTTACCCAAAGAGGTGAATCAAAAATGATGGAAGGCGCGTCAACATGATTTCTTTGCGTGTCCCACGCCATAAATCAAGACGCGTCGCTGAATAGTGTTTTAGTTGTAATGTTCTTATTATTAACAATATAATACCAAAATGGCGGATTAAAAAAATCAGACGGAATCCCGAGCTGACGGAGAGAAATGGCAAACAGAGAGAGAAAACAGCTTGGGATATTGATTAGCGAAACGACCATCTGAACGGGCTGGAAGTTGCATATCCTTTGGGGGTAAGGGGATATATGCAAGGACTTACTTCGCTAAAATTGAGGCGCGAAAGAAGAGAAATGGTGGATCCGGCCGGGCTCGAACCAGCGACCCGGTGATTATGAGTCACCTGCTCTAACCAACTGAGCTACGGATCCACTTATGCCGAAATGCATTCGACAGGGTCATTAAATTACACATTATGCCGTAAAAGGCAAATGCCGTTTCGGCTTTTTTGACGATTTTCCGCCAGCGATATCCATGCGGAAATAATAATTTCTACTGGCAAAACTTCATTACCGCATATAATTTATGATTTTGAATTTGATGCAATTATTATACTAATTTAAGGAAACACAGATATGAGTTTATTTTTGGGAATAGGGCTGGGGCCAATTCAGACCGGGATTTTTCTTTCCGGCGCTAGCAAAGGCAAGTTTGACCGGATTGTGATTGCTGAAGTTGACAACAAACTTAAAGACGCGGTAAATGCCTGCGGCGGCAATGTTTCTATAAACATCGCGCGAGATAATGCGGTTTATGCTGAAACTTATGCCAATATCGAAGTATATAATCCGCTGGATGCAAATGATCTGCAAAAATTGATCGCTGCGGCCGCTGACGCCGATGAACTGGCTACTGCTCTTCCCAGCGTAAAGTTCTTTCCGCAGATTGCAGTCTGGCTTAAACAGGGATTTGCCATGCAGCCGCAACGCCGCCGTTTCATCTACACTGCCGAGAATAATAATCACGCGGCGGAAGAACTGGAAAAGGCCGTCGGACAGGCTTTTCCGGCGACATACTATCTTAATACTGTCGTCGGCAAAATGAGCGGCGTGGCCAACGCCGGGGAATGTGAAAAGCAAGGGTTGAAACTGCTTTGCCCCGGAGCGGACCGCGGGCATCTGGTCGAGGAATTCAATAAAATATTGATCTCTTCCGCGCCGGATATTGAAAAACGGCAAGTTGAAAATCTGCATGTAAAAACGGATCTTTATCCATTCGAAGAAGCTAAGCTTTACGGGCATAACGCGATTCATTTTCTGCTGGGTATTTTAGGCCGGCAGCAAGGTTGTGAGTACATGAGCGAATTGCGCGGCATTCAGGCGCTGATGAAGAAGGCGGAAACGGCGTTTATCGCGGAATCCGGCGCCGCCCTGTGCAAAAAATGGGTCGGAGTTGATGAGCTTTTTACCCAAAGCGGGTTCAATGCCTACGCGCAAGATCTGCTGATCAGAATGACCAATCCTTTCCTGAAAGATGCCATCGCCAGAATTACCCGGGACATTCCCCGCAAATTAAGCTGGGATGATCGCGTTACCGGCGCGATGCGGGTAGTGCTGGCCCAGGGATTGAAACCGTTGATTCTCGCTGAAGGCGCCGCGCTTGCGACAGAAGAACTTTACGGCAGAGACCAGGAAAAAATCAGAAAGGGTCTGGCGGAACTTTGGCCGGCCCCGTGGACTGACGAACATGAAAAATTGACGCAGATGATACTCGCAAACATCAAATAATGCCGACTTTTCAAATCGGTTGAAAGAGTATTAACCTGAACCCCCGCAATTGCGGCATTCAGACCGCGCATCTGCTTTCTAATTCCAGGAATATCCCTTTTGTTCGGAACCACACGGGAACAAAGGGGAACACGTCTATATCCCCTGATGATTGTAATACTGAAGCTGACGTTTTAGAGCGAAAGAATAAATCCGTCTGTATCATACTTGTAATTTAAAACATGGCGGGTAAATTCAATATTGGAGATATTGCAAATTTAAACATCACTCAGTCCGCACAATATTGACTATTTTGTGTCCGGAGTAATTTAAAAAAAGAGATACACTGGATATTGAAAAACAGGTGCATCAGGGGTTGGTACGGCTTTTGATATGCATGAAGTACGTTGTCGACCTGGCGGGAAGGAGGCATCAAAAATGAAAGTGAGCAGCAAGGGCGTTCGTAGAATCATTTCCCACATTTGGGCTTACCACCCCGGTGAAAGCAATCTGGCAGAGAAGTATGCCGGCGATGAACTGCCTTTTCGAGCCGAGCTGTTCAGCATCGATCAGATGGAGCAGCATGGCAAGGCCCTTGCCGGGATACACCGGTTGAAGCCCGGATACTCCAGGAACCGTCTCCTGGCCCGGCTGTCCGAAAATGAAAATCTCCTGCTGGAAGTCCACAATCTGCTGACAGAGGACGTTAAGGCTAACCGCCGGATAGCGCCGGCCGGTGATTGGCTGCTCGACAATTTCTATTTGCTTGAAGAACAGATCCGAACGATTAAGCGGCACTTGCCGAAGGGTTACAGCCGTGAACTGCCGCGTTTGCTGAACGGTCCTTCTGCCGGGCTTCCGCGGGTCTATGACATCGCGCTGGAGACAATCTCGCACGGGGATGGTCAGGTGGATCCGGAAACACTCTGCAGTTTCGTAGCCGCCTACCAGTCGGTGAGCCCGCTGAAATTAGGCGAACTTTGGGCCATCCCCATTATGCTGCGCCTGGCCCTGATTGAGAATCTTCGACGAGTTGCCGTCAGAATCGTCGTTGCCAGGAACGATCTAAACTGCGCTGACTATTGGGCTGATCAGATGACGGAGATCGCCGCGAAGGATCCCAAAAGCCTGATTCTGGTGATTGCCGACATGGCCCGGTCGAAACCTCCGATGGTTAGCTCGTTTGTCGCGGAACTTGCGCGCCGATTGCAAGGGCAGGGGCCCGCTCTGGCATTGCCATTCTCCTGGATTGAGCAACGGTTGTCCGAGTCCGGCCTGACTATCGAGTTGCTGGTGCGTTCGGAGATCCAGCAACAGGCTGCCGACCAGGTTTCGATGAGCAACAGCATCGGCAGCCTCCGTTTCCTGGGCGCGATGGATTGGCGCGAGTTTGTCGAGACGATGAGTATTGTCAAGCAGATACTGGATGAGGATCCAGCCGACGTCTACGGCAAGATGGATTTTGCATCCCGTGATCGTTACCGTCATGTCGTGGAGAAAATTGCGAAGAGCAGTCAGCGCCCCGAAACCGAGGTGGCACGGCAGGCAATTCGTCTGGCGCAGGAGGCCGCTGCCCGGAAAGGCGGCGATGACCGTACGGCGCATGTCGGGTTCTACCTGATTGACGAAGGCTTGGCACAGCTTGAACAAATGGCAGATGTACGTTTATCGCCTGCGGAGTTTTTATGCAAAGTCAGCAGGCGGTTTCCTTTGTTGCTGTATGGCGGTAATATTCTGCTGATAACGGTGATTGTTGCCGCATACTTTGTGACAACGGCGTATGTTGCAGGGGTACAGGGGTGGGGACTCTGGCTGGTCGGACTGCTCTCGCTTCTCTGCGCCGGTCATCTGGCGGTAGCCGTGGTGAACTGTCTGGCAACGCAGATGGTATTGCCGCGTCCGCTGCCGCGAATGGATTTATCTAAAGGAATCCCGCAGGAATTGCGAACTCTGGTTGTGGTGCCGACGATGCTTTCGAGCGATCAAAGTATCGAGGAACTGGCCAGAGCGCTGGAAGTCGGTTTCCTTGCAAATCGGGATGATAATATCCACTTCGGTCTGCTCACTGATTTTCTTGACGCTGCTGAAGAAACGCTGCCGGAAGACGAATCGCTGTTGCGGTTGGTCCGGCAGCGCATCGAAGAGCTGAATAAAAAGTACCAGAGTCCGGAAGGTGATGCTTTTTTCCTGTTTCATCGTCCGCGCCTGTGGAATCCGCAGGACCGGATCTGGATGGGATTTGAGCGCAAGCGCGGTAAACTTGCGGATTTGAACAGGCTTTTACGCAGCGGCGCAAGTGATCGTTTTTCACTCGTTGTTGGTGAAACCGCAGTCTTATTGAACGTAAAGTATGTGATTACCCTGGATACCGATACGCAACTGGCCCGCGATTCCGCGTGGCAGCTTGTGGGGACCATGGCACACCCGCTAAATCGTGCGTATTACGACGAAAGCCGGCAGCGTGTCGTTGCGGGTTACGGCATTCTTCAGCCGCGGGTGGCGGATAGGCTGTCCGGCGCGAACCGGTCGCGATATGCGCGCATGTGCGCCAGTGAGTTCGGCATCGATCCATATACGCGCGTCGTTTCTGATATTTACCAGGACCTGTTCGGTGAAGGTTCTTTCATCGGCAAGGGCATCTATGAGGTTGATACATTCGAACGGGTGTTAGGCGGGCGTTTTCCCGACAACCGGATACTCAGCCACGATCTTCTGGAAGGGTGTTACGCACGATCCGGGCTGTTGAGCGACGTGCAGTTGTACGAGGAATATCCATCCAGCTACAGTGCGGATGTGAGCCGGCGGCACCGCTGGATTCGCGGCGATTGGCAGATTGCGCAGTGGCTGATGCCGCATGTTCCCGGCCACGAAGCGCGCGTGCAGAAGAATCCGCTCTCGATGCTGTCCCGCTGGAAGATTTTCGATAACCTGCGGCGCAGCTTGACGGCTGCGGCGTTGACGCTTTTGCTGCTGTTAGGCTGGACCGTATTGCCGACGGCCCGGTTCTGGACTTTGGCGGCAATCGGCATTATTCTGTTTCCTTCTTTAATAGCCCTGATGCTGAATATGCTTAAGAAACCGGGGGATGTGACCCTGGAGCAGCACTTGACTGCCACAGTACGCTCGGCCGGCCGGCACTTTGTTCTGGCGGTATTAGCGCTCGTGAGCCTGCCGCACGAAGCTTTTTTCAGTCTGGATGCGATTGTGCGCACTGCCTGGCGGATGCTGGTCTCACACCAAAAATTGCTCGAATGGAATCCGTCGAGCGTTCCGGATCGCAATAACCACACCAGTTTTATCGGCATGTGCCGGACCATGTGGATCGCTCCGGCCATGTCCGCTGCCGCGGTGATCACGCTTGCGGCGTCAAAGTCGGCGGTATTGGCTGCGGCTCTGCCCATATTGTGTATCTGGTTCGCCTCCCCTGCTATTGCCTGGTGGCTCAGTCGGCCGCTTCCTCATCGCCGGGAAATATTGACTGCGGGCCAAATCATTTTTTTGCGAAAGATTTTTCGTAAAACCTGGGCATTTTTCGAAACCTTCGTCGGTCCGGAAGATCATTGGCTGCCGCCTGATAACTATCAGGAACATCCCGTTGCAGTGGTCGCGCATCGCACGTCGCCTACCAACATGGGGCTGGCGTTGCTGGCGAATTTGTCCGCATACGACTTCGGCATCATTTCGGCCGGGCAACTAATCAAACGCACGGCGAAAGCGATTCATGCCATGGAATCTCTGGAACGGCACCAGGGACACTTCTACAACTGGTATGACACGCAATCCCTGAAGCCGTTGCCGCCCCTCTACATTTCTTCGGTGGACAGCGGAAACCTTGCAGTCCATCTGCTGACATTGCGGCCCGGACTGCTTGGACTTGCCGATCAGAAAATTCTGGGAACACGTTTGTTTGAGAGTCTGAACGACACTCTCGGTATTCTTGCGGATACTGCCGCCGCCGTTCCGGAAGTATATGCCCCGGCCCGGCTAATCCAACTTCAACAGCATCTGAAGTCCGCGACCCTTTCCCAGCCCGTCACGCTCCTGGCTTTGCGGCAGTGCCTTGATCAACTGGTAACGTCTGCCGCGACAATGGTCACCGACGTGGAAGCTCTTGATGCCGATCGCAGCAGTCAATTGCGGTGGTGGGCCAATGCCTTCGCCGCACAATGCCGGGACGCCCGCGATGAACTGACGTTTCTCACTCCGTGGACAGAGCTCTTGTCTTCTCATAACATCCTCGATGACTTTCCTGATCTCAATAGGATTCCGATACTGAGCGAACTGGCAGAGTTGGAGAAAAAGCTCCTGCCGGAGATCGCACATCGGCTCAGTTCTGCCGCCGCGCCGGCGGAAAGCGCCTGGCTCAGCGAGCTTCAACGCCTCATCACGACAGCCGTCCGTCACACTGAAACAAGGATTACGGCTATCAAGGGGCTGGCTCTGCGATGCGCCGCGCTGGCACAGATGGATTATGACTTTCTGTACGATAAAACACGGCATCTGCTGGCTATCGGCTACAATGTTGATGAACGCTGGCGGGACTCCAGTTTCTACGATCTGCTGGCTTCGGAAGCGAGGATTTCCAATTTTGTGGCGATTGCGCAGGGACAACTGCCGCAGGAAAGCTGGTTTGCCCTGGGACGCCTGCTAACTATCGCCGGCGGAGAACCGATTCTGCTTTCATGGAGCGGTTCGATGTTCGAATACCTGATGCCGCTCCTGGTGATGCCGACTTACGAACACACGCTGCTTGATCAGACTTGCAGGGCGGTGGTGGACAGACAGATCGAATATGGAAGAAAACGCGGAGTGCCGTGGGGAATTTCGGAATGCGGTTACAATGCCACCGACGCTCATCTCAATTACCAATACCAGTCATTTGGCGTACCCGGACTGGGACTCAAGCGTGGACTCGCCGATGACCTGGTGATTGCGCCCTACGCCTCGGCGCTGGCGCTGATGGTGGCGCCGGAGAAGGCGTGTCTGAACCTTGAGCGGCTTGCGGCTGAAGGCTTTGAAACCCGGTATGGCTTCTACGAAGCGATCGACTACACTCCGTCGCGTCTGCCGCGCGGACAATCGAGCGCCGTGGTCAGGTCCTTTATGGCCCATCACCAGGGGATGAGTCTCCTCTCTTTGGCGAATCTGCTCCTGGACCGCCCGATGCAGAAGCGATTCGAGTCGGATCCGGCGTTTCAGGCGACCATATTGCTGCTGCAGGAAAGAATCCCCAAGGCGACAGCATTCTATGCGCATACCACCGAGCTGTCCGAGTTGCATACGGCGCTTCCCATGCCGGAAATGCCGATACGCGTTTTCAGCAGTCCTGACACGCCGAACCCGGAAGTGCAGTTGCTTTCGAACGGCAGATACCATGTGATGATTACCAATGCCGGCGGCGGCGGCAGCCACTGGAATAAACTGGCCGTCACCCGGTGGCGCGAAGACAGCGCCTGCGACAACTGGGGCATGTTCTGTTACATCCGCGACGTGACCAGCAAGAAGTTCTGGTCAGCCGCATACCAGCCGACGCTCAGAAGATCGAAGTATTTTGAGGCGATCTTCTCGGAAGGGAGAGCCGAGTTTCGCGGACGCGACCATGATTATGACACCCATACCGAGATCGCGGTTTCGCCCGAGGATGATATCGAACTGCGCCGCGTACGCATCACTAACCGCGCACGGATGCGCCGGGCAATAGATGTTACCAGTTACGCGGAAGTGGTTCTGGCGTCGTCTGCCGCGGATGCTCTGCATCCGGCTTTCAGCAATCTCTTTATACAGACCGAGATTATCCGTGAGCAGCGGGCAATCCTCTGCACTCGCCGGCCCCGCGGCAAGAGCGAACAGGAGCCCTGGATGTTGCACTTGATGGCCGTGCATGGGGCGGAGATTGGAGAAGTCTCCTATGAGACCGATCGCATGCAGTTCATCGGCCGCGGCAATACTGTCGCCGATCCGCAAGCAATGAGCGGGGCCGCCGGTTCTAATGCGGAGACACTCTCGGACAGTGAGGGCTCCGTACTCGATCCGATTGTCGCCATCCGCTGCCGGATAACCCTGGAACCGGGAGAATCCGCCACTGTAAACTTGATATCCGGCATCGGTGAAACCCGTGATGCAGCCTTAAGCCTGGTGGGAAAATACCAGGACCGGCGTCTCGCAGACCGCGTCTTTGATCTGGCGTGGACCCATGGGCAGGTGCTGCTGCGCCAGCTCAATGCCTCAGAGGCCGATGCGCAACTCTATGCGCGCCTTGCCAGCTCGATAATCTACGCTAATGCTTCACTGCGGGCCAACCCGGGCATTCTCATCAAGAATCTTCAGGGGCAATCCGGGCTCTGGGGATACGCCATTTCCGGCGATTTGCCGATTGTACTGTTGCGGATTGAAAATCCGGCCAATATTGACCTGGTGCGCCAACTTGTGCAGGCCCATGCGTACTGGCGTTTAAAAGGACTCGAGGTGGACCTGGTAATCTGGAACGAAGATCACGCCGGTTACCGGCAACTCCTCCACGACCAGATCATGGGGCTCATTGCCGCGGGCATCGAAGCTAACGCGACCGACCGGCCCGGCGGCATTTTCGTAAGACCTCTGGAACAGATAGCGGAGGAGGACCGCATCCTGATTCAAACGGTCGCCCGCGTCATCATCACCGACCGCCGGGGAACTCTGGCGAACCAGATTAACGGTCGCAGCCTGACGGAAGTAACCGTACCTTTCCTTAACACGACCCGGACCTACCGTCCCGAGCTCACGGCGGCTGTCCCGCCGCCCCGCCACGATCTGACATTCTACAACGGGCTGGGCGGATTCACCCCGGATGGCCGCGAATACGTCATTACCACCGCACACGGGCATCTGACGCCGGCGCCGTGGGGGAATGTGCTGGCCAACCCGTTCTTCGGTACCGTCATCTCAGAGAGCGGCCTTGCCTACACCTGGAGCGAGAATGCCCACGAGTTCCGGCTCACCCCCTGGGAGAACGATCCCGTGAGTGATTCAAAAGGAGAGGCATTTTACCTCCGTGACGAAGAGCGCGGCTATTTCTGGTCGCCTGCGCCGTTTCCCTGCCGCGGAGCGACGCCTTACGTCACCCGGCACGGATTCGGTTACAGCGTTTTCGAGCACACCGAGCATGGCATCCGCTCCGAATTGTGGGTTTATGTGGCGATGGACGCGGCAATCAAATTCGCGGTACTCAAAGTACATAACGAGTCGGGCAGTCACCGCCGGCTCTCCGCGACCGGATATGCGGAATGGGTGCTTGGCGACTTGCGGACGAAATCGGCCATGCATGTAATCACCGAAATTGACCAGAGTTGCGGCGCGTTTTTTGCACGCAACCCGTACAACACGGAGTTCCGCGACCGGACCGCGTTTTTCGACGTGGATGATACGACTCGCACCGTAACCGGCGACCGGACTGAATTCCTGGGACGCAACGGTTCGCTGCGCGCCCCTGCCGCGATGGCGCGCACCCGTCTTTCCGGCAAGACCGGGGCCGCTCTGGATCCATGCGCGGCCATACAAGTGAGCTTCGATCTGGCCAACGGCCAGGAGCGCGAGATTGTCTTCAGGCTGGGAGTGGGACGGGATGCCGCCAATGCCAGAGAACTGGTACATCGTTTTCGAGGATCAACTGCCGCGCGCGGCTCCCTCGATGTGGTATGGCAGCATTGGACGCATACCCTTGGCGCAATAAATGTGGAAACCCCTGATCAGTCCTTGAACGTGATGGCCAACGGCTGGCTGTTGTACCAAACTCTGGCGTGCCGTCTTTGGGCTCGAAGCGCAACTTATCAATCGGGTGGCGCTTTCGGGTTCCGTGATCAGTTGCAGGACGTGATGGCGCTAATCCACGCCAGACCGCATCTCGTCCGCGAACATCTGCTTCTGTGCGCGGCCCATCAATTTCTGGAAGGAGATGTTCTGCATTGGTGGCACCCTCCGACGGGCCGGGGGGTGCGTACTCACTGTTCGGACGATTATCTCTGGCTGCCGCTGGCGACGTGCCGTTATGTCCTCTCCACCGGGGATACCGGCGTGCTGGATGAGCCTGTCCGCTTCATCCAGGGGCGCCCGGTAAAACCGGAGGAGGACTCTTATTACGATCTGCCCGGGAACTCTGAGGAGACGGCGAGTCTTTACAAACACTGTGTCCGGGCCATCCTCAACGGACTCAAATTCGGGGAGCACGGCCTGCCGCTCATCGGTTCCGGAGACTGGAACGACGGCATGAATCTGGTGGGCGAACACGGCAAAGGCGAGAGCGTGTGGTTGGGATTTTTCCTGTATGAAACGCTCATGCGCTTCACTGAGATTGCACGTACACATGGCGACGTGCCTTTCGCCGAGCGTTGTGTAATGGCGGCGGCAGAGCTCCAGCGCAATATCGAGAGACATGGCTGGGATGGCGAATGGTATCGCCGCGCCTATTTCGACGACGGCTCCCCGCTGGGATCGTCAGTTAATCCCGAATGCCAAATTGATTCGATTGCGCAGAGCTGGTCTGTTCTTTCAGGCGCTGGAGATTATGAGCGTTCACGCATGGCCATGGAAGCGATGGATAAGCGTCTTGTTCGCCGCGACCACGGATTGATCCAACTCCTGGATCCGCCGTTCGACAAGTCGACGCTGAATCCCGGCTACATCAAAGGATACGTTCCGGGAGTTAGAGAAAACGGCGGACAGTACACGCATGCGGCCATCTGGGCGACAATGGCCTTCGCCCGCTTGAAGGACAATCGCCGCGCCTGGGAACTCTTTACCATGATTAATCCGGTGAACCATGCCAAATCAACAGAAGAGACTGCCATCTACAAAGTGGAACCGTATGTCGTCGCAGCCGACGTTTATGCGGTACCGCCGCATACCGGACGCGGTGGCTGGACATGGTACACGGGCTCGGCGGCCTGGATGTACCGGTTGATCATGGAATCACTGCTGGGGCTCAAACTTGAAGTGGATAAACTTAGATTCACGCCGTGCCTCCCCGCGGATTGGGACGGGTTTAAAATGCATTATCGCTATCGGGAAACGGTATACCACATCGCGGTACTGCAAACGCCTGCCGGGAGCGGTGAAATGAGCGTCAGCGTGGATGGCGTCGAGCAGCAGGATAAGGCCATTCCGCTTATTGACGACCATAAGGAACACCAGGCCGAGGTGAGAATGCCTCTTCCCTCGGAATAATGATGCGGAATATGGCAAAGACTGCATCTGGAAGATGTCGCTTGCAATATTCCTCTTTATGCCGAATCGCAATCTTAAAGCAAGTAAAGATTGCGAATTTCGTCTTTGCCGGGACGAGCCGGATGATGCTGGCGCTGCCAGGGTAGCGACGGAACTCATACGGCACGCAGCCTGCATGACGAGAGCGCAACCGCTTTGCGGCAAGGCCCTTTTTAGTTCATTTGGGAATACCTGCGTCTCAATTAAAAAATATTTCTTTTTGCCGCCAAAATAAATCAGCACACAAAATCAAATATCAAGTTTCTATTAAAAATGTTTTAATTTCAAATGGCTTGAATTTGATTTTTCCTTCAGAAACAATTTTATTGTTGTTCTCGTTTAAATCGGTTTCATACAATTTAAAAGCATCAAAATTCACTTTTAATTCAGCATCGGCAGCTTTACCGGCGCCTTCATACATTCTGACAATCCAACCATTGCCGCTTTCCGCCATTTTCAATGCTGATAACACGATATTCGATGGCGAGATCGAAATGACTGGCCTGGCCAACGGCTTTCTTTTTACCGGTTGTGCGGAGTTGAATCCCGATATCTCCTGGTACATAGACGGATTGTTCAAGGCCATTCCCAGCTCAATGGCTTGAGAAAGATCTTTCGCCTCATGTGGAAGAAAATCAAATTCGTACACATGAGTCCGATTTTCCGCGGAAGAACCGCCGGGGAAAAATTCACTGGCTTTTTCGGTGGGACTGCGCAACAAGCTGACGATTACTCTATCGCCGACCATTTGATGTCCGGGTGTTCCGTTATTTGCAATGGCAATCGCGTTCTTTCGATCTGAATAATCAACCCAGTTCAAAGCCGGCCAGTCGCCCAATGCCGTTCGGTAAACATTGGCGGGTAACTTTTTAAGGGTATTGCGATATTTTACCGGAACCTCGAAATAGGGATTTCGTTTTGTGCAACCAAACGGAATTTCGTAACAGGCTTCTGCTTCTTCAGGGTTGATGTTGAGCGGAAAAGACAGAAAAACTTTGGTGTTTTGCCCTTCCCAGTCAAGAGTAATTCTCAATTTGAAATACTTTGTTTCTTTGGGGAAAATAAATTCCTTCTTCCATGCCAGTCTGCCGAAGCCGTGCCAATAGTTGAAATTGCCGAAACTCGGTTTATTCGGGAGAACATGGCCCTTGAAAACTATTTTTGTGAATACATTTCCCTCTTCAATCCTTGACAGAGATTCATCCTGGTATTTTTTACCATAATACGGACCGGTGAATTTTTCTCTCCACAATGTACCTTCATCATTCCGGAAAAGAACTTCTCCGAAATTGTTTGCAAAGATATTTCCGGCCTGAAATTTCGGTTGAATTTCAAACCGTGAGCCATTGATTTTCATACTGAAATTATCGGTCTGCAAAAGATAATCTTTTTCCCTGGAAAAATCATTTATGATTTTTGCGTTACTAATATGATGCGGCTCTGTCCGCAGAAACTTAAATCCAACTTCCGGCAGTTGAGACGTGAAACAAATCTTGTCTCCATCGCGTTGAACTGGAATTGCCTTGTTTTTCTCATCAAAGATGGCTATTTCTGATTTTGAATCAACAGTAATCATCCGTGTCGAAACATACGTCAGCGGATTGAAGAGCAACAGCCCCGTTTTGCCTGGCAATGCGACATCGCCGGTTTGCTGCAAAGCAGAACTTATCAAGCGATGAGTCTTGATTTTTACGTCAACAAGCTCTTCCAGCAATTCATTATAAACAGATTCCACATGGCATCCGCATATTCCGTCATGAAATTGGGCGATGAACAACTTGTGCCATGCCGCATCAATAATCTCTTTGGGATATTTAAATTTTAATGTCATTCCGGTGGTTGAACAAAGCTTTTCTGTTGAAATCAAAAGATTCTCAACCTCGCGGCATAATTGCTTTACACGGATAAGACTGCTATAGCAACCGGTAAACGTCGGATTAAATTCGCCCTTTATAGAGGGAAGTTTATTTCTGTCAAGGTGATTAAAATAATCAGAAGGCTGGGCAAAAACAATTTCTTTCTTTGCGCTTTTATTGAATTCGTCAATCATGGACAGGACTTTTTCGCAGATGAGATCCTCCTCACGATTATACATGGCGAATACATTGCCGGAGTATTGCTGCGTTTTTGTCAATACATCTTTTACCCGTTCCTCCATATTATAGATGACAGGAAGGTTCGCCGTGTATGACTCAGGATCAATTGATTCAGATTCACTTGCAACGATAATGGAGGAGCCGTCAAGCCCTTCCCAGATAAACCCTCTGCGATAATCATATTCGCCTGTTTGCGGAAGCCCTGGCATTCGACCGGGATAGAGATACCGGAAACCCATTTTCATCAGAATTTGAGGCAGTTGTCCACTCATGCCAAAGCAATCCATCAGCCATGCAATTCGCGGAATAACCTGATAGTTTTTCTGGCAGAAGCTTAATCCAGTCATAAAGTTTCTTATCAGAGATTCTCCAGTTACCATATTGGTATCAGGGATGCTCACTAATCCCCCGGATAATTCAATTCTTTTTGCCTTGATCAGCTTGGCAATAGTGTCTTCAAATTCCGGATGCGATTCAATAAATGCCTTCAGAATTTCTGTTTGAGCAAAACAAAATCTATATTCCGGATATTTTTCAAAAAGACTCAACATTTGCAAAATCTGTTTTTCCCTGACTTCTTCGTAACCGGCTTTTGTTCTTCTCCAAACCAAGTCGGAATGGCGATGTACACTCAAAAGTACTTTTTCTGCGTTCATTTTACTGTAGCCTTTTATGTAATTTGGTTAAGATTCTCTTAACGTATCAGTTGCCAGTCTATAACCGCTTTTTCGGGAGCGGGCGCGGAAAATTCTATCGTAAATCCCTTTGCTGTCTTTAACTTCGTCCAATTCATCGTCGGCCAGTTGGGCTGTATGGAAATAGAATAATTTTCATCGAGTTCAGCATCTTTGAAATTAACCGTAAGAGTTTTTGAGCCTGAATTGACCTGGATATTTATGCCGCGCAGATTTAAAGCCTTTTTATCCGTTGAAGAAATCCCGGAAATCTTAAGCAATGCGCCATTTTCCATACTAAAATTTCCCCCTTTCAACTCCATATTGCCATTCCTGGGATTCACGCCGACAGAGGTGGTCTTATTACTGAAATCATATTTCCATATTATCGGCTGATAATTATTGTCTTTTTGATCCATCAGCATGGCGGCGTCTTTGACATACCCGGCAAATCGCATACCAGCGCCTACAGAACTGCTCTCGTGAAAGTAAATTCCATTCAGAAATGCTGGTCTTTTGTCTTTTCGCTTCTCTATTTGAGCAGCGTTCGCGGGTTTTCCTGTAAAATTGATGCCGCAGGTTGTGGCAATCGTGTTGTAGTTGACCACTTCCATTGCTTCAATCGGCGTATCCGACGGGAAATGGTTGAACATGCGAATCCGGATTGGGCGCGGAGTCCACGGTTCCGAGCCTACTGCCTGGACAATCTGGTCCCCCGGCTCAAAATCAAAGTGAGTGCCAACATCGCCGTTCGGCATGACCTTCAGGCAGTCTTGAGGACTGTCTTTGGAAATGCAGGCCTCTTTCCGATAACCGTTTCTGGCATCCTGCCAGGCTTCTGCTATGTCGAAAACCTCTGCTCCGGGAGCAATGATGTATTTTAACGGCTTAGAATGTCCGTCATAAGTGTAATTTTCCTGATTGATTAAAATCGGACTTCCGGCAGTAAATCCCGTCTTGAATGTCCTGCGGATTTTAATGACTTTAGTGTTGTCTGAATTCTTTTTAAAATCAACGATCTGATACCAGCGATAGACTGGAGTGTTGCGCGGTCCGTAATGATAACCGGTATAAAAATCCTTTTCTCCCAGAATATATTCATCAGGTTCGTTAAGCGCAAAATAACGACCGATTATCGACTCATCCCATGGCGTATCCGCCGAGCCCTCGATCAATCCGCCCCGTGCAAACAACGCGGCTTCCTTGAACGCCGGATCATTATTGCTGGAATCCGGATATCTTCTGTCCTTGTATATGGTTTTTATTTTATTAATCGGATCATTCAGCGCCCGTTCGCTTGCGACAATAACCACATTGCCTTCGGTGATCCATTTCTTTTGATTCAAATTGATGACCGGTCTGGACATAGACAAATTGTAACACATTGTGCGCTGGGGCCCAGGCACAAAATAGAGAGAGTTGTTGTTTCGGTCCACTCGCTTTACTTTGGAGGTGAATGCTTCCAAATTCTGTCGGACTTCCGCACTGAAAACAACACCTCCCTCGTCACCGCCGGCATTGCTGATGTCACTGGAATAACTTAACATGCCTTGAAAAAGAAATTCATCACCGAGACTGTTTTTTTCCACAAAAACTCCTATATGCCCATTAGTCTGATTGTCGGAATTGCTGTTGACAGCCATGTTCAAGCCCGGCGTGATTGATTTATTGGTGAACATACTGCCGGCCGGGTACGGCCTTGTCACATCGGTTAAAATATAATTTTGCTTCTTTTGTCCGTCCCATAAAATTTTCTTTACGGTAATAACTTCATTTTTCCCGTCAATTCTTTCAGATGCTATTTTTGCGCCCTCCCACAGACCGACAGTACTGGCGAAATACATGGGCACGTTGTTGCCGGCTTTCACATTTTCCATTATCGGAGTGCGGAAATTGACCGTGCCTTTTACCATGTTATTGGTGATGGCCACCATAGGGAAAGCTCCGGCTGGATCCATGCTTTCGCCAGGCAGATTGATTTCTCTATGTATGCCAAATGGCGCAAATACACCGCTGTAAGAGCTCTGAGTGGAACGTCCGCCATATTGCGGCAGATATGCATCAATGTATCCTTTGCGCATATCAATAATACTGACGGTTGGATAATCCTTGTAACTTCCACTGTATCCGCCGGCTCCAGTGGAAATAAAATTAATTTTATCCAAATTTTTCTGATAATTATTTTTAGGAGTAAAATCAGAACAGACTTTATTGTCAATGAAAACAAATCCGCCGCCGTCATTTTTTACTTGACCGGCCAGAGCGTTAAGTGTTTCTTCCGCTTCACTTATAGTGGATACTTTTCCGTACTCCGAAAGAACATAAACTTTTTGTTCTTTTTGCGGTTCATTCTTTGCATAAAGCGGAGTTGTGAATTGAAGCGCTGCGATGATCATAACTGATAGAATTTTCTTAAACATGTTATCCTTGTATTTTTAATTTAAAGACTGTAACCTTTTCCATATGTTCCCAGACCATATCCCCAGAAATACACTCCATTCCTGTTAGCTAAAGGCACTGAGAACATTTTTATCCATACGACATGTCCGTCAGTAAAAGCGCTATTAGCTCCGTTGCTATGCCGATAATCAATTATACTGGCTTGTGTCAGGTTGTATGCATGATCAGCGCTGTCTATCGCTATGGAGGTTAGTGAAGGGTTATTAATTTGGCTTTCATTTCTTAACGAAATACCCCCTCTCAACAAAGGCGAAGTATCGGACGTGTCATAGCGTCCGTTAAATGCGTAATTTACATATGGCTCATATCCCATGGTGGTGTATGTGGGGCCGGGCATTTCGGCCGGACAGAAAAATTCGCTTGGATATTTAGCGCCAAATGAATTTGGTTTTGCATTTGAATAACCCAAATCAATCAGTTTTCTTACCCAACATCCCGTTACGCCTTGATCGGGGAAAGGAGTTTTTACATAAAAATCCGGGAAACAGCGAAAATCATCGAGATAGAAACATACTGAAGTTCCAAGCTGTTTCAGATTGTTGGCACAACCTGCCGTCTTGGCGTTGTCTCTAGCTTTATTCAAGGCTGGAAGCAGCATTGAAGCGAGAATCGCTATGATGGCGATCACGATGAGGAGCTCGATGAGTGTAAAATGTGATTTCTGATTTTTCATGATACATCCTTTTCTATAATTATGTTGTTGTTAAGGCTAACCGTTCAGTTTCATGCATCGTTGATTCACGTTCGATAATCCGCGCGTCAAATATCTGCCGACCCGGCCTGAATTCGTCTTCCAGCAGCCGTCGCGCCGCAACCCGGCCAATCTCGTCATATGGGTAATCCAAGGCTGAAAGAGATGGAAACGTCTGCTGGTTATAGTTGATTTCGTCATTTGCCATGATTTTTACGTTTTCCGGCAGGCCAAGACCGTAATTCAATGAACGCTGCGTCCGCAGCCTGAAAACCAGAATCGGGTCCAGCAGCAATGCATCAAAATGATTCTTCTTATAAAAATCGGCGATAATCTCGCCAATTGTTTTATTGTTGATATTCAAGGGGTCTATCCAGGCGGCATACCGGAGTCCGCATCCATCCAGCCCGGACTTATAGCCATGCAGCACCGGATGGTCTTTTTCATCAAGATTACTTTGTGCCAGAGCAATCCGGCGGCAACCGCGATCCGCTAATAATTTAACCGCCGACTCCATCGCGCTGATACGGTTCAAGCTTAAAACAAACCAATTCTTAAGGTACTCGGTATATAGTTTAAATTTATAAGTCTGGTTTTCGACAAAAGCCATCTTACAGCCGCGTTCTTTAAACAGCGGAAACAGATCACAATACCAGTAGCTGACCATCAGTACCCTGCTGTCCGAATTAATGAAATCCAATTGTTTCCAATCAATATCATGTCGATAGTTGGTCGGAGAAACCGTCACCGTCTGTACCCGGCAGTTATGTTCAAAAGCAATTTGCGAGACGCCTTTCAGCATCTCGTGGGTATGCAGTGAATATGGAGACTGAATAGTATCACTGATAAAATTAGCGCAAGGCAGCAGAAATGTGATCGGAACGCTCGGTTTTTGCGGCTTCAGCACAAACGAACCTTTGCTGGTAAAACGGCTAAGCAATCCTTCACCCACCAGCTTGACCATCACCTTAGTCATTGTGGCTCGTGCTACTCCGAATTCCGCGCATAATTTGCGTTCTGTCTGAAAACGGGTACCTGTCGGCAACTCGGCCAGTCGTTGGCGCAATGTTTCCAGTATTTGCTGCTGAATTGTTTTTCCCGCAACTGCTTTCATCATCAATCATCTGTCCTGCATTGTTTTGGTATATACCAAGATTATAACTCATAAGCAATCACTTGTCAATAACTCTATCAATAGAATCAGCAGAAAAGAATGAAAATATGTTTCTCAAAGTTCAAGAGAGCCCAACCTGTCTCCCAAAGCATGTAATCATTTCAGCATTGCAATATTGATTATGTCCTTTTTGTGATTATTCGTGATATCAGCAACTGAAAAAGATTCTGTGTTTCAGTCATAATATCCTGTATTTTAAGCCATTGCATATTTCTGGTTGACAAAATCTCCTATATATGTGGACTTTGATTTAAATTTAAAATTTTAAAATGGGGAACTATGGAAACAGAGTTAACAGGGATAGACAGGATAAACAGGATAGAAATGAATTATAATAAAAAATCCTGTCCATCCTGTTTATCCCTGTTAAATAACTTTTTCCCTCCGTGGTTAAAAACGGTTCTGCTCAACGGGACTCTAAAGTCTCGGAGTGATCCACAGATGACACAGATGACGCAGATGTTAAAAAACGGAATGGTTGTGCTCAACAGGACTCTAAAAGCTCGGAGTGATCCACAGATGACGCAGATGACGCAGATGTTAAAAACGGAATGGTTATGCTCAACAGGACTCTAAAAACTCGGAAATGTGTCCAGAATTGAAAATTGAAAGAATAGCAGCCTTTTTCTGGAAATTAAGGATTGGATTAACTTTATGGAAAAATTATTTACAATTACAGACGAGCGATGGCACACCCCCTGGGAACGCCGGTCTCCGTACCGGCTTTTTCAAGAAACGCATCATATATGACTGAAATGAGAAACAGCCTGCCGGTACGGA
>CAIKZE010000144.1 GCA_903831825.1 uncultured Lentisphaeria bacterium
AAAGAAAAGTTTAAAAATGAAAACCGCTCTGTTCAACGACACTCCAAAGTCTCGGAGTCGGAAGGAGCGAGAAAAGTGCGCCCCGCTTGACGGGTCCCGCGACTGCGGGAGAGAAAAGTGGAAAAATGAAAAACGTTGTGTTCCGCGACACTCCAAAGTCTCGGAGTTGTTATGAAAACTGTAAAACCTTATGCTCAACCGGACTCCAAAGTGTCGGAGTGAGTCCAGAATTGAAAATTGAAAATTGAAAATTGAAAATGAGAAAGCAAAACAACAATATCCTCAACGAGGCTCAAGCCTCGGAGTCGGGTGTCCAAATGAGCTTGGGATGTGTCCAGAATGTAAAGAATGTGACTGGTAAATGGTGAATGACAGGAACAAATGGAAAACAGCTATGCTCAACGGCTATCTAAAATCTCGGAGTAATTGAAGAAAAGTACCACAAGCATCCTGCTTGTGATTTTACTCAAGCTGGAAGCTTGAGGTACTCTAGACTTTTGAAAACTGATAGATATTGTGTTCCGCGACACTCCAAAGTCTCGGAGTCGGGTGTCCAAAATGTACGGAAACAGTATGCCAGTTTTGCCAAAACTGGCAAATAGAGGCGTTTTTGGCAAAAACGCCATACTGGAGATGTCTCTAACCCTCGGAGTGTTGGGCGCAGGCCCTGCTTGGGAGGGTTGTGCTCTGTCGCAACCGGGATCGGAACAGGTTGTCACGGATCCCGCAGGCGCGGGACTCCAGGCGCGGGACTCCAATGCGGAACATAGTTATGTTCAACGACACTCCAACGGCTCGGAGTCGGGTGTCCAAAATGCAAAGAAAGTGAATAGTGAATGGTAACTGGTGAATAGTAAAAACAAAGGGCAAGGGGGTCAAAATGTACTCAGAGGCTGTCCCAAATGTGTAAAATCAAAGATTTCTCTGTGTTCCCGCGCCTGCGGGATGCCTTTGTGATTAAAAACGGTTCCGTTCGATGACTCTCTATCGGCTCGGAAATGCGCGATGCTTTCGGCAAATGCCGAGGGAATATGAGAATAATGAGAATAATGGGAATAAATGATATGGGGTATGTTCAGAGGCTCTCCAAAACTCGGAAATGCGGACTGGTGTCTACCGCGACTGCGGGATGCGGGGCGGGTGTCCAGAATGTATTGGAAGCGAGAAAAGTGAAAAATATTGTGCTCAAGGACTATCTAACGACTCGGAGTGGTTTGATAAAACCGAAAAACGTTCTGTTCAACGACACTCTAAAACCTCGGAGTGGATGTCTCCCGCGACTGCGGGAAGCGTGGCGGGGGTCCAGAATGAGCGTCGCGGGTGTCCAGAATATACGGAGACAGGTGTCCAAAATGAGAGTGGAGTTGTCTTGATTTATTCTGACTGCTGACTACTGACTACTGACTTCCGGCTGTTCATGCGATGTCCAGAATGCGGGCTCTCTGGCCGGAAGCATATCAAGTAATAATGTTTGCTTGAATTATTAAAAATGTCCTGTATGTTTGTTTTGAAAGTTGTGCGTTTGTTACGCGTTTACAAATACAGTTTAAATTTAAACTTAGGAGAATGATATGAGAAAGTGTCTGTCTGTAATGTCGGCGGTGGTCTGTTTGTTCTGGATAACCGGTTGCTCATCGGTTGAGAAGAAAGCAGATAAGTGTCCTGAAGTTGACAAGGCGAAACAGGCAAAAGCCGCCGCTGACGCCGCCGATATGGCTAAACGCAAAGAACTGGCCGAGAAGTTGATACCCACTTTGAAAATCGGAGACAGCGTCTCCCGTTTCTTTGAACAGATTAAAAAATCCCAGATGGATATGCTGGCCCGGCAGCTCAGGAACAAACAGCTACAGAATCCTGAAGAGATTAACAGCGCGGTCATGACGTTGATGAACAAAGAAATGAGTTGGGATAATCTGAAAATCACATTTGTCAATTTATATGCCGAAGCCTTTACGGCTGAAGAACTTGACGCGCTCATTAAATTTTATGATTCTCCAATCGGCAAAAAACTCGTTGCCAAACAACCGGAAATTCAGCAGAAATCCATGACGCTGACCCTCAAACTGCGGTCCGAAATCACGATGAAAGTCAATATTCTGACCAAGGAACTCATGGACAAACAGCAGAAAGCCGCCGCCGCCAAAGCTAAGGATGCAACTCCGGCGAAAGCCCCGGTTACCGCTCCTGAGACTCCGGCTCAAAGCCAGCAGTTGCCGATTCCCGCGGCTCCCGGAGCCAAAAATGTTATTCCGTTAAAGTAATATAGATTCAGGCGGCACACCGTTGCCGCCGCTTTTTTTGTATCTGAATAATTTGCCGGCAACTGGTTGGAGTTGAACTATATATGGAAAAAAACCTGGCGCTGAAAGACATAATCGAACGGAAACTTCCGCCTGTACCCTGGGCGGAAGGCGAAAAAATCCCCTGGGATGATCCGCGGTTCAGCCGCCGCATGTTGCAGGAACACCTTTCCCAGGATCATGACTGGGGGAGCCGCAGATTTTCCATTATAAACCGGCACGTCAAATGGATATTCCAATATTTGCTGAACAAACGTCCCGGCAGAATTCTGGATCTGGGCTGCGGCCCCGGTCTTTATACTTTCCGGCTGGCGGCAATTGGTTGCGAATGCAAAGGAATAGATTTTTCACCGGCTTCGATTGAGTATGCCATTGCTCAAGCCGAGGAAAAACAGTTAAAATCGGATTATGTGCTGGATAATATCAAGACGGCTGAATACGGCAGTGATTTCGATCTGGTCATGCTGCTGTTCGGCGAATTCAACGTCTTTTCACCTGAAGACGCGGCCAAAATCCTTGAAAAGTCTTTTAATGCCCTGAAACCCGGAGGCATCCTGCTGATTGAGCCGTCAACCATGGAATATGTTAAAACCGTCGGTACGAAAGGCCTGTTCTGGAGCGGCGGAGTTTCCGGCCTGTTTTCCGACAGTCCGCATCTGGTATTGAAAGAAACATTCTGGCTTGAAAAGCAGCACGCGGCAGTTGAGCGCGTCTTCATCGTCGATGCCGGAACCGCCGAAGTCACCCGTTGTTCCACTTCGATTCAGGCATACAAACTGAGCGATCTCAGAGAAATGTTTTTGCGGGCGGGATTTACGGATATCAAGAAATACGATACGCTGGCCGATACCGGACGCGACGCGCTCCCCGGTTTTTTCGCGCTCACCGCCAGAAAACCGTAAATATTGCAAAAAAATGAAGGTTGGGCCTTATGAAGACCTATCTGAGAATTAAGGACGGCAAACTGCTCCCGGACGCCGACGGCGGCGAAGTGATTCTATACGAAAAGCCAACGCTGGAAGAACTCCTGGAACTGGAGACCGTTCACGAGATCGACGAGCACGACTTGCGTTCAGCCACGGACAGAGACGAGATTGGCCGCCTGGAATGTCAGGAAAAATGTGTCATCATAATCCTAAAAGTGCCGAAAAACTACTCTGCCGCCGATAATCTGCTGTTCAAAGTCCTTTCGATAGGACTGTTCATTTTCAAAGACAAGCTCATCATCATAACCGCCGAGCATGTCTCGCTGTTTGAATGCAAAGAGTCAAACAACTCCAGCACCAAAACCATTCCGGATGTGCTGATCAGGATAATCCACTCGGCAATCGCTCATTTCATTTCGCACCTCAAAGTAATCAACATGATTTCTGAGGATATCGAAACCAAACTGAACCAATCCGTGGACAACAAGTATTTCCTGAATATGTTCACTTTGGAAAAGAGCCTCGTCTATTTTCTGAATGCCATCAATGACAATTCCACAGTTCTCGACAAACTTAAAGTCAGCGCCGCCAAAATCGGGTTCAGCCACGACAATATCGAGACTCTGGATGACATAATAATTGACAACAAGCAATGCCAGTCGCTGGCGAATACCTACACCAACATCCTTTCCGGCCTGATGGATGCCCGCGGTTCGGTGGTCGGCAACAATCTGAACGTCATGATGAAAAATCTGAACGCCCTGGTCATCGCCATCGCGCTGCCGACATTTTTCACCGGCATCGGCGGCATGTCGGAAATGACAGGCATGTGCGCCGCCATCGGCGTTAATCCTGTTTTAGGCTACATAATATTCTTCGTGAGCATGGTTCTTTTCGGCTCCGCCGTTTTCATCTCCATAAGAAAATTCGATAAATTATGGCGCTGATTGAAAGACCAAATAACGTTTAAATTTCTGCGATGGAATTTGACTGAACAGGCTTACCGGGGCATATTACGGAGTTTCCTTGGGAGGCAGGATAAAGTACCTGTAATTTTTTGCTTTTTGTTGATACTGTTTATTCAAAATTATAAAATAAAATTATGAAAATTGAGCTTTTATTGACTCCGGCTGGACATTTGCGCCTTGATGCGTCCGGCAATGCCGACGGTTGGGATTTGCCGGATGAAACCGCAAACCGTTTGCTCGACGGCTTTGCCGCCGGAAGCGGCGAAGGACTGCTGGCGCTGGTCCGGGAAGAATTGCCGGCTGGAATGCCGGTTGCTTTTCAATATTTCCGTAAGCTGAGCAGAGAATTTCTGACCCGGCTCTGCCATGCGCCGGAACCGGCGACAGTCGAGTTGGATGCAACGTTTAACAGCATCAGACCGGATTTGCCGTACTTCGGTTTTGAGTCGCTGGAGGCTCCGCCGATGCGCGGAACGGAGTATCTCAGCGCGGAAACATTGCTGACATTGTGGACATTGCTGGAGCAATGCATTCAGACGGAGTTCAAGTCTTTTAAAGGCAGTTTCGGTGAATGTTTAAGGAAACTGAATCCTGCCTGGAAGCAGGTTGGCAAGGTCAGTTTTCATCTTGCGGAAAATAAACAGGATGCATCCGGCGATCATCCTTTTGCCTTTATGGCTACCTTTATTCACCGCCTTTCAGAGAACGACAAGCCCAAGCACCTGCCGCTTGGCGCGGCGCTGAAAGCCTATGCCAATGACCGCAACGCTTTGCTCGCGCTGCTTAAACCGGTGCAGGCTGCCGGAGAACGCAGCAAACTGGTCGCGGATATGACCTCCAGCCGGGAAATTTTTCAGCCGCAGGCCTGGACCGCCCGCCAAGCCTATACTTTCCTGCAGGATATTCCGGCGATGGAAGAAGCCGGGATAATTATCCGTATCGCCAATCTGTGGAAGACCTCGTCGCCAGCCAAAGTGCAGGTCGCGGTAAATATTGATTTGAAACAAGGCCAGAAGCTGGGCATTAACGCGCTGCTGGATTTCTCAGTCAGAACCAGTTTGAACGGTATTCCTCTTACAAAGGAAGAACTGGAACAACTGTTGAATTCCGATGGCGGACTGGTGCGGATCAGAGGTCAATGGGTGGAGGCTGAACCAGATAAAATCCGGCAATTGCTGGAACAGTGGGAAGAGGCCGGACACGCAGCCGCTGACGGACTGTCATTTATGCAGGGATTGCGGCTGCTGGCCGGAGCGCGGCTGCCGGGTAGCCCAGGACTGCCGGACGTTGACCGGCAGTTCAGCGCGATCAATGCCGTCGGGGAGCTCAAGCAACTGCTCGAAGAGCTTGAAAGTCCGGCCAATATCCGGTTGCCGGAACTGCCGGAAACGCTGGCGCGTACCCTGCGTCCTTACCAGTTGGACGGCGTGAAATGGCTCTGGCGGATGACGGAACTCGGTCTCGGCGGGTGTCTGGCCGACGACATGGGACTGGGCAAAACGCTCCAGGTATTGACCTTGCTTGCCTTGTTGAAACGACGCGGCGATACGGCGCAAACTCCGGCGTTGCTGGTCGTGCCGGCCTCGCTGCTGAAAAACTGGGAACGTGAATCCGCCAGATTTACTCCCGAACTGCGTTTCGGGATTCTGCACCCAATGGCAATGAGCGGCACGGAACTTGCCGCGCTGGACAGAGAGCCGGAGATGTTTTTAAGCAACTTCGACGCGGTGGTGACTACCTACGGCATGTTGTTACGGCAGAGCAAGCTGCGCGAGATAAACTGGACGGCATTAGTCGTGGATGAAGCCCAGGCCATCAAAAACCCGCAATCGCAGCAAAGTAAAGCTGTGCGCGCGCTGCGCAGTTCCCGGAGGCTGGCCCTGACCGGCACCCCGGTGGAAAACCGCCTGACTGATTTGTGGAGCATTTTCGATTATATCGCCCCCGGCCTGCTCGGCAATATCACTAATTTTAAAGACTTTGTAAAACGGCTGAACACCGAAGACGGCAGCATTAATTATGCTCCGCTGCGACGGCTTACCCAGCCATATATCATGCGACGGCTGAAAACCAATAAGCATATTATCTCCGACCTGCCCGACAAAACGGAAATGAAAGTTTACTGCCAGTTGACCAAGCCCCAGGCGCTGCTGTACCAGCAGACCGTCCGCGGCATGGCGAAGGAACTCAAAGAACTCGACGATATCCAGCGGCGCGGTTTAATTTTCAAGTACCTGATGATGTTTAAACAGATTTGCAATCATCCGGCCCAGTTTGACGGCAGCGGCGATTTCAATGCCGCTGCCGGCGGCAAATTCCTGCGGCTGGCTGAAATCGTGGAAGAAATCGCATCCCGTCAGGAAAAAGCGCTCATTTTTACCCAGTTTAAGGAAATGACGGAACCGCTGCATGACCATCTGGCGCGGTGTTTCGGCCGGACCGGATTGGTTCTGCACGGCGGAACCTCGATCAAACAACGGCAATTTCTGGTGGAACAATTCCAGAGCGAATCCGGTCCGCCTTATTTTGTGCTGTCGCTGAAAGCCGCCGGAACCGGGCTTAACCTGACGGCGGCCAATCATGTGATTCATTTTGACCGCTGGTGGAATCCGGCGGTGGAAAATCAGGCCACCGACCGGGCGTTCCGCATCGGCCAGCACCGCAATGTGCTGGCGCACAAATTCATCTGCAAAGGCACCATTGAGGAAAAAATCGACGCTTTGATTGACGAGAAAAAAGGGCTGGCTGATTCGCTGCTGTCCGAAGGCGCGGAAAAGCTGCTGACCGATATGAACAATGACGAATTGCTCAAATTTGTGGAGTTGGATATGAATGCAGTTTTAACCTCTTAAAAAAGGAATATATAAAATGGCACGTTGGAGCAGTTATGACGACTATTATCCGCCTTACGTTACCGCGGCGCAACGGAAACAGGCGGCCCAGGCAAAAATCAAAAAGCTGATCGGCAAAGGCGAAAAACTTTCTCCGGTCGTGATCGAAGGCCGCGCCATCGCGAAAACATTCTGGGGCAAAGCCTGGTGCGACAATGTCGAATCATATCATGATTACGAGAGCCGCCTGCCGCGCGGACGCAGCTATGTACGGCAGGGCGCGGTGATTGACCTGCAAATTGAAAAGGGCAAAATAACCGCCAAAGTCCAGGGCTCGGAACTTTATGAAATCAGCATCGGCATAAAAGAACTTCCCGGCGAAAAATGGGAACAGATTAAAAAGTCATGCGCCGGTAAAATCGACTCGCTGATTAATTTGATTCAAGGCAAACTTTCCCCTGAAATCATCGCTCTGCTTTGCCGCAAGGATGAAGGACTTTTTCCATCGCCGAAAGAAATTAAATTGATCTGCAACTGTCCGGACTGGGCAGGCTTATGCAAACATCTCGCAGCCGTACTGTACGGCGTCGGCGCCAGACTGGATATGCAGCCGGAACTCTTCTTCCTGCTGCGGGGAGTTGACCAGAATGAACTTTTCAGCGCTGACTTCGCCAATGAGCTGGCGGATTCCGGCGCGGCCCCGGCAATAAGCGGCGGCGATTTGGGCAGCATTTTCGGCATCGAACTGGACAATCTGGATGCGGAAGCCGCCGTGATATTGGAAACTCAAGTCACCGGCGTTCCGAAAAAGCGCGGTCATCCGGCAAAGTCAGGGAAAGCGAAGTCCGCGAGCAGCAAGAGCAGTAAAACAGTCAAAAAGGCGAAGACTGTAAAAGCAAAAAAGACAAAAGTCAAGCCTCCGGCAAAACAGGCTGGCAAGGGCAAAGCAGTCTGAACTAGACTTGTTTACGGACGCAGGAGGCGGAAGCCGGTGGCTGTGTCAAGACAGCGCTTGGCGGTGCAACCGGCTAGTTCAGTTATGATGATTTCCAGAACGTGCCATACTTTGACTCCGGCCCTGACGCAGCCGGTGACCGTATGCTCATTGCGCCCGCATGCCAGGTGCATGTGCAGTACCGGATTGCCGTCTTCGTCTGGAAAGATGGTGCCGCAGCCGGTAACTTCATAAACATCGTCCAGCACATATTCCATCGGCACGATTTTGGCGGCGCGCCCGTTATCGGGGCCGACGATCAGACGGCTGCCTTTGTCAATACCGCCGACTGCGGTCAACGCGGCTGCGGCAATGGATTTTTCTCTGGCAAACTTTTCGATGGATTCATGCAGAATGTCTCCATCTTCAAGCCTGATTACAAAAACTCTGCCTTGTCCGGTCTGTGAATATTGCATGGTCAAGTTCCTGTGGCGGTTAAATTATTTGCCGCTTGCCGGGTCGAGCAGCACGACGTTTTCGCCGAGCCTGAAAGTGGATTTGGCAATCAGTTCCGGCGGGAGTTCGGGAACAACTTTCAGCGGGAATTTAGCATCAATCGTAGCGTCAATCGAGCCGTCTTCCAGGATTTCCCACTTGACCCGCAATTTGCCGTAAATAGTCGGAATCAAAGCATCGGCCCAGGTCAGCGAAGTAATCGCCGGGTTGAAATATATCGTGGAGAAACCGGGTTCGGCAACGCGCACCCCCACGGCCTCCCGGATTAAAAACATATTCGGGGAAATGGTGCTGCCGCCGGCAAGTTCCAGGGGGCAAATTACCGATGAATCCGCCGATTGCTTCCAGGCTTTGGCATCGCGGTCAATTCTTCTGCCCCAGAAATCTTTCAAGTACTTCAAGCCCCATTCGCTCTGTCCGAGCGCAAACAGCGTTTCGAGGAAGAGGAAACTGAAGTATGGGTGCTCCGTTTGTTCCGGAACCTTGGAATACGGCTTGTCAAAGTTGAAAAATTCGAAGAACACTTCTTCGAAGGATTCAATTTCACCAACGCCGGAATAGATGGCGAGGAAGTTGGTAAGCGCGTCTTTTTCATCACTTTGCCGGCCTTCGCTGAAAAAGCTGGAGAAAAGCCTTTTATTCTGGTTCCAGCAGTATTCTTTGAGTTTCAACGCGATCGTTGACGCGATATCAATACAGCGCAGCGCGGTTTCCGGACGGCCGATGGATCGATATATTTCGCTGGCGGAAAGCAGGAACCGGCAGTAGAGCGAATTCATATCCGCGGCAATGCCTTTCCTGTTCAGAGAACGGTAAGCCAGCGGACATTGCAGATTGAATTTGACGCAAATATCGGTCAGCAGCCCGGTATGTTCGTCAAGCATCGTTTCATAAAATTCGAACAGCAAATCGAGATGCGGGATCATTTTGGTGAGAAATGCTTCGTTGCCGCTGGTTTTGTAGTGGAAATTCAGCCATACGGGAAAGAAAAACATGTGATTAATCTGAGACTGTGTTTCAGAACCGAAAGACAACGTCGGGATATCACCGTTTTCGAATTGCGATCCGGCGAACTGGGTCAGTTTGGTTTCAGAAAGCGAATAGTCGCCGAAAGTCAAAATCATATTCATGCTCTGAACATAGGCGTCTATTATATATGAATTCTGACTGTTGTAGTGGTCATCGGAAACTACATAATTCGCGCTCCTGTGCAGTACGGCTTTGCCCATATCCCAAATTTCATTCAATTCCTCATCGGAACAGCGGAATGTGCTCTCATTGCGCTGCACCCGGTAGAAATCAAAGAACGCGACCCGGCTGATTTCGATCTCGCCTTCCGCCCTTCTTGCGGAAATCATGATATAACAGCAATCGCCAGGTTTGAATTTCAGAAATTCATTGACGCCGGGACGCAGATATAATGAATGGGTATTCTTGCATTTATCGCTGATCATCGGGAAACCGCTGCTGCTCAGATATGTGCCGATAGAAATATCCACGATATCGCCGGCGCTGCCGCTGAATTCAAAAACCGGGAACCCGTATTTCAGTTCCTCTGATTTAAACAGAATGTATTGTCCCGCCGAAATCTTGAGTACCGGGTCTTCTTCATCGCGGGTCAATTCACAGGCGCAGAGGAAAGAGGACGCGTTAAGCAGATTGCGTATGGACGGATTGAACGATTTCGATTCAAGCCGCTCAAATTTAAGTGACGGCGTCGCGTCGCGCAATGGCAGTTTCAACGGCCCGGCGATGTTCCAGCATGGCGGCGAATCTTCGATCGTATCTTGAAGCAGGAGAATTTTGTCCGGCTTGCACTGCGGGAATTGCAGCATGAACCCCATGCTGAACTGGGTAACCTCCTGGATAAAAAGGAAGCTGTTCCATCCTTGCCTGATCGGAACTGCGACAATATCATTCTGAACGTCGGAAGGCATGTTTTCGATTTCGTTCTCGTTGCCCGGAATATCCGACTTAATCAGCCGGTTATTGCAGAAAAATTTGAAATGGTTATCGGAAATGACCTTGATCTGCAACATATTCTCAGTTTCACTGAACAGAAATGATTTGGCGGCATATATTCCGGAATACCCGGTAAAGATTTCTTCAAAGTTAACATGCGATCCGGCAATTTTATTTTTTACCTTGCCCTTGTGAAGCGCGGTGAAACATTCGCTCTCTTCACAGTTGTTGGGCAGAAACGGGGATATTTTCAATCCGGCGCCAAGTACGCCGGGGGAAACCATGGAATCAGCGCTCTGCCAGCTTCTGGCCTGCGGATAGTCCGGTTCTTTCCAGCCGAAAGGATAAGTGTTGAGGTTCACAGTTTCGCTCATCTCGAATCCCCGTTCAACTCTGGCGCGCCCGAAATCAAAACAGTTGCTTTCAAATACTTTCCACGTTTTATCAGTCCACAAGATCGGTTGTTCGTTGATATGCAACTGACACCATACCCCTTGCGGCTTCAAATCAGTTCCGGAGTGGATGGAGTGGTGATAGACCAGCACTGAAACAACATTTTGTCCCGGTTGCAGATAGTAGGAAATATTGTATTGATCGACGTAAGACGTGTTGGGTTCGGTAGCCATCGGTCCGAAACCGACAAAACGGCCGTTAATGAACAATTGATATGAACAATGTGCTGTAATCCAGAGTTCGGATTCCATCCCGCTGTAATCCAGATTGAATTCTCTGCGGGCAAACAGATAAGAATCAATCCTGTTCTGCAGCGATTTCTTCCAAATCCATTCCCCGTGAATCGTTTCCGGCAACTTTACTCTGTCCATAACCTCATTCCCCCTCATATCAATACCGGACAAAAACCCGATGAACATTATAAATGTAAAAGTATCAATCTCACAACTCTAATATGCTGTTCATAAATTATTTTGTCAACCGGTTAAATCATTTAACAGCAAAAAAGAATGAAACTAAAATTTAAAAATTGAAGAAGTCCAACAGCCGTCGTGTCACCAGTTGCTCGATGAATAGTCACCGGCGCGAGGCGCTTTCCTTATTTTTCGATTGTAACGGGGGATATGGCTGGCCAA
>CAIKZE010000145.1 GCA_903831825.1 uncultured Lentisphaeria bacterium
ATCACGCCCGGCGAGCCGCCGGTGGCGAGTAGTTGGAAACAATTATTTGTTTGCAGAGGAAACCCGGACAGTTCCGGGTTCCCCCTTGCATCCCTCCTCCGGAACTTTTATTTGACGGATAAAATGACGAAAATTCTCCGCTGCATTGCTGAGCATTTTAAACGTTGAGATTTAGAAACTTATGAAAACGACCGTATAAAAATCTTTCTAAAAAAACAAGATTATGACGGATAGTAGTACGGAGAACACTGAGATGAAACAAAGAGAAGACATTTTAGTCAGCGGATGATTGCGTGAAACGCAAATATCCGCTGACTAAAGGTTTTACCTCTGTGGGAAAAATGTGTTCTCTGTGTCCTCTGTGTCCTCTGTGGTGAAAAATTGTACTTTGTATTTGGTCTTTCCTTCATCAGTTGGATATTTCCCGCTTCGCGGGATCCCGCCTTGCGGGACGGGATATTGGATATTCGTTTTTTTACCCATAAATTCTTGTGAAGACCCCAAAATATTTATTTCAGGGATATGGAATGAAAGTGCTTCTTATAAATCCGCCATGGCGGCGTTTCTTCGGCGTATCCGCGGCGTGTCCGCCGATGGGCCTGTGCCATATTGCCGCATATCTTAAAAGCAACAGGCCTGAGCTGGAATTGGCGCTTTATGATGCTGATTTGGCGCCTGCGGCTGAGAGTTCATACATCCAGGCGCAATTTTCCAATAAACATCTGGATTATGTCGCAAGAGTTTCAGATCCAGGCGACCCGTTATGGCTGGAAGTTTCGGAATTCATTAAAAAAAATAGTCCGGATGTAATTGGAATTTCCGTGATGACTGCCACCTATGTTTCCGGGCTGGAGGTGGCGCGCCTGGCAAAAATTTCAGCGCCGGGCTGCAAAGTAGTATTGGGCGGCAAACATGCAACCGCGTTGCCGGAACATGCCTTAAAAGATAAGAATGTAGATTATGTGGTGGTCGGCGAAGGAGAAATAACCTTCACGGATTTAATGGACAATATAAATTCTCCGGAGAAAGTTTCAGGGATTTATTATAGAAATGAACTTGGCCGGCCCGTATTTACCGGCCCCCGGAAGTTTATCGAAAACTTAAGCGAACTGCCGCTGCCGATTTTCCTTGCCGACAATGCTGAATATAATTTTCAGGATCCGGCAAAAGCCCCAAACAGCACCTGGGAATTGATCGGTGCGCGCGGTTGCCCTTATAAATGTTCATTTTGCGCAACTGAACACCATGTGAGAACAAGAAGCATTGAGCATATCTTGAGAGAAATGAGGTATATGAATGAGAATTTTGGCATAACCCATTTCAGATTTCAGGATGATTCATTTTCCTTCTCAAAGAAAAGAGCATTAGATATCTGTCTGGCGCTGAAGGAAACAGGTTTCACCTGGGAATGCAATACCCGGGTCGATCTGCTGGATGACGAGATAGTTAATTTAATGAAAACCTGCAACTGTAAAAGCGTGTCCATCGGCATTGAATCCGCGTCAAAAGCGACTCTGGAGCGGATTCACAAGAAGATTGATCCGGACGCCGTCCGCAAGGCAGTCGCCCTGCTGAAGAAATACGGGATGAAAATTCATGGATATTTTATGATCGGCTTTCCCTGGGAAAGTTATAAGGACATGAAAGACACCTTTAAATTTTCCCGTGAATTGAAGCTGGACTCCTGTGAAATAAATTTTGTTGTGCCGCTGCCGGGAACGGAACTTTTTTCCGAACTGGCTGCCGCTGGTAAGATTAATATTGATCAACTCGACTGGACACGTTTTCAGCAAGCGAGTTATTATATGAATTTTTCGGACTGTCCGGATGCAAAATGGACGGCGATGCTGAAGTCGATTCAAAAAATGATAGACCGGGAACCTGAAATCAGATTGCTCAAGCATCGGCTGAAATATCTTTGGAGACCGCACGCCCTTTTGAATAAAATATATCAGAAGTTGTGCTCCAGGTAAGTGTCAATACAGGGCGGATTAAACTGCCTGTGCAGTGTCCGCTTTGCAGGAATTTTTAAAAACAGAATCATAAAAGGATGAGAATAATGAGAAGTTCACTGCTTCCGTTAGAACAATATGACTCCGATAAAATAGCCAGTCATTATCTTGAAAAATATGATCCGGTTTTTGAGCCTTTTGTTGAAAAGAAAATCGTTCTTCTGGAACTCGGAGTGCTTAAAGGCGGCTCGCTTTTGCTATGGCGCGATTATTTTCCCCGGGGAACGATTGTTGGGGTTGATATTTGTCTTCCCAAAGACTTTAAGCCTGCTGACCGGATTCACGTTTTTGAAGGCAGCCAAGCTGACTGCCAGTTCCTGTCGGATGTCGCAAATACAACTGCGCCTGACGGTTTTGACATTATTATAGATGATGCTTCACACATTGGTGAATTGACGAAGACGGCGTTCTGGCATTTATTTGACAACCATCTAAAGCCGGGCGGACTTTATGTTATCGAAGATTGGGGTACCGCGTACTGGGATGAATGGCCGGACGGCAGGAAGCTTGATTTTGAGACCTATTCACATCCAGTACCCAAACCGGGCTTTGGGGTTAAACTGTGGTCGAGACTGACTGGGAAACCATATCCCAAAACTGCTATGCAAGGCCATAATTACGGGATGGCTGGTTTTATAAAACAACTGATTGATGAACAAGGCGCATATGATGTTACAAGAGAAAGAGTATCGAAGTTCGAACAGATTATCATTATGCAATCTATTGTATTTATTAAGAAAGCCAGTCATAATGTCTAATCGCAGAGACAGCATAAGCGTAACACAGGCATAAAATGAATGCTCAACCATTAGTTTCGGTAATCGTACCCTGTTATAAGCATGCGGAGTTCCTGCCGGAAGCGCTGGATAGCGTACTTGTCCAGCAATATCAGAACTGGGAATGTATTATTGTCAATGACGGTTCGCCGGACAATACTGAGGCGGTGGCGCAAGCCTGGCTGGCAAAAGATGCCAGATTTAAATATGTGAAGCAGGAAAATAAAGGTCTTGCCGAATCCAGAAACACCGGGATAAGGAACAGTTCCGGCAAATATATCCTGCCTCTGGATGCTGATGATAGAATCGGGCCGGCTTACTTGCAGGATGCGGTTAAGGTGCTTGAGGATAACCCGCGGATAAAAGTCGTTGAATGCGAAGTTCAGATATTTGGCGAATTAAACTACTTTTGGCGGCGTCCGCTTTACAGTTTCAAACGCCTTTTGTTATGTAACGGGCTGGTATCGACTTCTGTTTTTAGAAGAAAAGATTATGATGCAGTTGGCGGCTATGATAGCGTTATGTACCAGGAAGACTGGGATTTCTGGATTAGATTTCTAGTGGATGGCGGAGTGGTGTATCGTCTGCCTGCTGTCCACTTTTATTATCGTCACAGGGCTGATTCCATGTGTCATGCTTTTTCTGATGAGACCAAGAATAAAAGTCTTGAAATGCTGTATAGAAAACACATTGATCTATATTTTCGCGAATTTGGCGCACCGCAGCCACACTTGTATGAATACCTGAGAATGAAAGAGGATTGGGCAGCTTTAATAAATTCTCCGAGGATGAAATTAGCCAATTTCCTGTTTTTGCCGGTAGATTTAATCAGAGCAATTCATAAAAAGATAACAAAGTAATGCCGCAAGTTTCAATTATTGTCCCGAACTATAATCACGGCCGTTTTATTGAAGAGCGGCTGGATAGCATTTTTAATCAGACGTTTCAAGATTTCGAGGTTATTCTGCTGGATGATTGCTCCACGGACAACAGTGTTGAAATCTTGAAAAAATACGCGCAAAATCCTCAGGTAAAAGGGCTGTATGTCAACGAACATAACAGCGGCAGCCCGTTTGCGCAATGGCGGAAGGGGATTGCGTTTGCATCAGGGGAGTATATCTGGATTGCGGAAAGCGATGACATTGCGGCTCCGGATTTTTTAGAGGTTCTGGTTCCATTGCTTTCCGCGAATCCGAAGCGGGGTATTGCTTTTTGCAGGAGTTGGATTATTGATGAGCAATCACAAGCTCATGGGTTTCATGATTACGGGACTGACGGTTTTGATTCCCGCCGCTGGGAACAGGATTTTGTGGTTAACGGGCGAGAAGAAATTCGTCGTCATTTTCAAACTTTTTCAGAAATAATCAATGCCAGCGGCGTGTTGTTCCGCCGCGAAGCTTTTCCGGCAGATTTTGCGCCTGCCGAAAAAATGTTCCGCTGTGGCGACTGGTACGCCTGGGTCAGTATTTTGCAGGATTGCGACTTGGTCTATATTGCCCGTCCGCTGAATTTTTTCCGTAATTGCCGGCGCTGGGATTCGCCTGCGGCTTATCGTTTGTTTCTGCGGCAAGTGGTTATGGATAAATTTTTTTTTCCGCAATGGTTTTTTAAAAGCGGTTTAATCAATGCGTCAGAACGTCGTCAACTTTATTACCGTTTTTTGCGGCAATGGGTTGATGCATGGATGCCGGCGGAATGGTTTTCCAGAAAATTCTGGAGTCCGTTTCATAAAAATGTTCCGCCGCGGTATGTATTATTTTTAGTTGCGGGTTGCCTGTCTTGGGTTCGCAGTTGGTTAAGTCCCGGAAGTCGTTGCCGGAAGTTATTCAAAATGGTTGATAAATCAAAATAATGAAAGCGATTTTTCTTAAAATTATTGCAGCGCTGATGATAGTTCCCGCCTGGCTGACTAGTCGAAAAGACAGACGGCGGCAAATTGTGGTTTTGCGTTGTGATGAATTTGGTGATTTTTTGTTATGGCTGGGAGCGGCGGCGGCATTGCGGCAACGTTACCCGGCTAAAGAATGGCGGATTACCGTGATCGTTCGTCCGTTTCTGGCGCAGATGGCTAGCCTTTGCCCTTATTTTGACAACATCGAAATTGTTGATACTCGCATCTATCCTGATAATTTTTATTACCGGTTACGGATGTTGTTTCACATGCGTCAGCTACACGCTGAACTTGCAATTAATGCTGTTGTCGATCGCAATCCAACCAATGACCATCTATTACGTTTTATCCGTGCTAAGCGTAAAATCGGGTTCCGTCCGGTTAATTGTCAATTAGAGACTGGTCGTGCCGAGAAATTGATTGAGACAGAATCTTATTATAACGAATTGGTTGAACTGCCGCACAATCAACCGATCGTTTATAGTTTTTTCAAGTTGATTGCCGCGGCCGGCGCTTTTTCCCCTCCTTCGCTGGATGGACTGGCATTTATGGGAAAATTGCCGCGAATGTTTTATGATAATTATATTATAGTAGTTCCAGGGGCCGGTTTCCCGCGTCGTTGCTGGAGTCCGTCCAAGTTTGCAGAATTGCTGCGGTATTGGCCGCAACCATTGCCGACAATTGTTTTTGCAGGCACGGCTGCTGAATCGGAATTAGCGGCGGCTATTATAGCACAATTACCTGCAACAATCCATGCCATCAACATCTGCGGGCAAACTGCGCTTATTGAACTGGCGGCGTGGGTACGCCATGCTAATTTAGTGGTTTCCAATGAAACGGGAACCGCGCATTTGGCGACTCTGTTGGAGGTGCCGACGGTTGTTATTTTGGGCTGCGGTCATTTGAATTTCTTTTTCCCTTATCCAAAGGAATTTCACAAGATTCATTGTAAAACTGTTTTGGCTGATTGCTCTCAAACTGGTTGTTGTTGGCAATGTCATGAATCTGACTCATCTTTGCCTTATCCTTGTATTGCGGAGATTTCCGTTGATTCCGTATTAGCCGCGGTACGAGAGTTGTCAGGTGAGTTGGATTGACGCACGATAGTTAAAAGTTTGTCCGGATATAAAAAGCATTAATGATGGATTTCACGATCTTATTTCTCTGTGTTCTTGTGTGAAAAATAGCATTTTACACAATGGAGTTCAAAATGTCCAATTTGAGAAACGCAAAGGCTTATTGAAAATATGACGGCAGCCTCAACATATATTGTTTCCGTGGTAAACAACTTTGAACTATATGACCATTGTATTAAAGAGAATAATTTTTTAGCAAACTGCCGTTTGAAATTTTACGATAATACTAAGGAAAACATCGGGATTGCCGAAAGATATAATGACTTTATCGCAACCAATATTACTCCGACCAGCGACGATTGCTGGGTGATTTTCTGCCACCAGGATTTCGGTTTTGAGGAAGATCCAGTCCTGAAACTAGCGACGCTTTCGCCGGACTGCATATACGGCCCGGTCGGAATCAATATTCACTTGTGTTTTTCGCTGTGGCCGCCGAAAATATTCCGGCGTAAAGTCACCGAAGGCCGTTTTAAGCAGGGACGCAACAATACCGATTTCGAAGTCATCGGCAATTATCTGCCGGCCCCGAAAAAAGTCCTCGCCTGCGACTGCTGCTGCCTGATCGTGCATTCGTCTTTGATCAAACGCTGTAATCTGCGTTTTGATCCGCAATGTAAATTCCATTTGTATGCTGAGGATTTCGAAATCTCCGCCCGCAGGAAATATGGGATTCCAGTAAAAGCGGTTCAGTTTGCCTGCTGCCATCAAGGCATCGGCAACTACTCCGACCCGCAGTTTTTCAAGACCCTGGAATATCTAAAGAAAAAACACGGGCTGCGTAAATTATACAGCACCAATCCGTATTGTTGACAGAGATAAAAACAGCTTAACCGCGAAAATAAAACAAAGCATGGTTTACCACAGGGCACGGAGAACACGGAGAATACAAATACAGATTAACCACGAAAAGCTTAGCGCGGCATAGCCGCAACCAAAAAGATTTCGCCTTTGGCGACCAACGTTTCGGCGTTGGATCACGCCCGGCGAGCCGCCGGTGGCGAGTAGTTGGAAACAATTATTTGTTTTCTTTCGTGATAATTAGCAGGCTGGAATTATTCAAATTTGAATTGCTTTATTCCAATACATAATTAAGTTAATATGCAATATAAATGCAATATATCTTAATAATATATGAGATGTCTTATGTGGATACCAAGAACTTTACAGAGCAAAATTGAAGATGCGCTGAAAACCAGACCTGTAATACTTCTTACCGGAGCCCGGCAGACAGGCAAGACTTCCCTTCTAAAAAATACTGTTAAGAATGCTGAATATGTAACTCTGGATAATTTACTGACGGCTGCCGGTGCGGAAGAAAATCCTTCTGAGTTCCTTGGACAGTTTAAAACACGAGTGATTATTGATGAAATTCAATATGCGCCATCATTATTCAGAGAGATTAAAGTTTTTATTGACCAGTACCGCCGTAATTACGGGAAATGGGTTCTGACCGGAAGCCAGAAAATCCAACTGATGAAAGGGGTGTCTGAAAGCCTGGCTGGCAGACTGCGTATATTAACCCTTGAAACCTTGAGCGCCTCAGAGTTGAGGCATTGCGGTTATTTTTCCGCAGAGCAGATCAGGCAGTTTGTTTTCAGAGGGGGATTTCCGGAGCTTTGGGCGAATACGGAGATAAATTTTTCAGACTATTATGAGGATTACATTCAGACATATCTGGAACGGGATTTAAAGGAAATAATTAACGTATCCAATCTCAGGCAATTTAGAAGGATGCTTCAATTCTGCGCTATGAGAGTTGGACAGTTAATGAACTATTCGGAAATTTCCAAGGAGACAGGCGTCTCTTTAAATACAGTAAAGAGCTGGGTGAATGCGCTTGAAATATCTGGAATCATATATATGCTTCCCCCGTTTTATGCAAATATAGGAAAAAGACTTGCAAAATTGCCAAAATTCTTTTTTGCCGATCATGGACTGGCCGCATATTTGCTGGGAATTGACGGACATAGCTATGAAACGTCCCTCTACAGAGGAGCTTTGTGGGAAAACATGGCGCTTTCTGAGATTATCAAAACAACAGGCGCAATGCCAGGACGCAATCTGTTTTATTACAGAGATCAGAATAACATAGAACTGGATTTTATTTATGAAACCCCGGCATGCAGATATTTAATTGAAGTTAAATCTTCTGAGCGGGTGGATGAAAGAAAATTAAATTTCAGTAAAGTGGCGCCGTTATTAAAAGATAAGCCGGTAAAAAGTATTCTTATGGCAAATATTCAAGTTGGAAATATTGTTTCATTGGGCACTTGTGACATTGTAAACCCTCTCCTTGCTGAGTGTTTTACCAAGTAGAAATACCAATATCGATAACCACGAAAACAGACGAAAGAATGCAAATACTGCTTCACCATGAAGAGCATGAAGAAAATGAAGGTAATACAATATATTTTAACCAGGAAAAGTACGAAAGACACGAAAGTAATGCAGAAAATGAAGAAATAATAAAATACAAGTCAGCGGATGATCGCGTGAAACGCAAACATCCGCTGACTCATGTTTTTGATTTTTTTCGTGTTTTTCGTGTTTAAAAGATCTCTGTGTCCTCTGTGGTGAAAATGTATTCTCCGCGGCTAATATTATTACGGAAGGTTGTAAATGACTGCCGGCAAAGTCTCTATTGTAATTTTGAACTGGAATCAGTGGGCAATAACCGCTCAGTGCCTGCATTCCCTGGCCCTGCTTGATTACCCGGATTTTAATGTAATCCTGGTGGATAATGCTTCCGATTCCCCGCCCCCCGCTGAAATTACTTCAATTCTGCCCGGAACCGTGCTGATCCGCAACCAATCCAATTCAGGTTTTGGCAAAGGCAACAATCCCGGCATCAGGCGCGCAATGGAGGACGGCGCGGAATTCGTCTGGCTGTTGAATAATGACACGGCGGTTATGCCTGATACCTTGAGGATGCTGGTAAGTAAAATGTCGGAATCGGAGAAAACCGGCGCCGTCGGTACGGAGATATTGGACTTTGACAATAAAACTGTTCTGGTATGTGGCGGCGGCAAGGTTAACATGCGCAGATTTTACACCTGCAACCTCCGTGCCGCAACTTCAGGGGGAACGCCGGACTACCTGACTGCCGCCAGTGTGCTGCTGCGGTCGGAAGCTTTGAAGCAAACCGGACTTTTCGACGAAAATTTTTTCATGTACTGGGAAGACGTTGATCTGTGTTTCCGGCTGAAACAAAACGGCTGGACGCTGGCAGTGGCCGACGGGGCGAAAATTCTGCATATGGAAGGCAGTTCTTCGGAATCAATTGCCAAAGACTATTACGCTTTTCGTTCAGTCATATATTTTGCGTCCAAGTATTCAGAACACTATGCGTCAGCCGTCTTCTGGATTGTATTCGACAGGATTATCAAAAAATTGATGATGTTCAAATTTATCTGGTTCGTTAAATTCACTTGCATGTTTATGCGGAATATGGCTGGGAAATGAGAATTGCGATTGAAGCAACTTTAGCTCAAGGCAACGCCACCGGATTCGGCCAGTATGTAATAAATCTGCTGCGTTCGTTTGCGGCAATGAAGACCGGTCACGAATTCCTGCTGTTTCACAGCACTCCGGAATGGAGCGGCCCGGATTTCGGGCCGGAATTCAAAACGGTGTCTTATTTCTACTGGAAACAGTCACTGGGCATCGCGTTCCGGCTGAATCGCGAACTGGAAAATCAGCGGGCGGACATTTTTCATGCCTCTTGCACCACCGGCATGCCGCCGCACATCAGTATTCCGTCCGTCAGCACCATTCATGATCTTTATCCTTTGATTTATTCGTCCAAATGCAATTTTATACAATCTTTTTTCTTCAATCGCCTGATTAAGTGGACTGCCGCCAATTCCGATTTTTTTATCTGCAACTCCCGATTTACCGCTTCGGAACTGCAAAAACACCTTCACATTCCTTCTGAAAAAATTGCAGTCACTCTCCTGGCGCCGGCTATTTCAGGAGATGGGAAACCGGAGTTGCCCACTGAAAATCGTGATGGCATCATTTGCGTCGGCGCTATCGAACCCAGAAAAAATCAGTTGATGTTGCTGACGGCTTACCGGCAGGCGCTGGCCATGCAGCCTGCAATGCCTCCGCTCACCTTTATCGGACCGGACCGCGGTGACGGGGCCAGACTTGATACTTTTATAAAAAATTGGGGTCTTGCTGAAAAAGTACGTCATTTGAACTATATGGAATCGTCACAGATTGCGGATATTTACCGGCATGCCGCGCTGTTTGTGTTCCCGTCGCTTTACGAAGGGTTTGGCATTCCGTTGCTGGAGGCGGCCCGGTATAATCTGCCGATACTCTGTTCAGATATTCCCGTGCTGCATGAAATAGGGGATGATTTCCCGGTTTTTCTGAACCCGGATGATGTCAACGATTGGAGTATGGCGATGATTGATTTCTTCTTCGGGGAATTAAAAAACTCCTTTAACTATAAATCCCCGGAAAATATTCTGCTGAAATTCAGTTGGAGCCGTTGCGCGGAGCAAACGCTTGAAATATATTCAAAATTAGTACAAAAGAAGTCTAACCACCTTTAATTTAAGAAGAAAGGGATATCATGAACCGGACAAGATTAATAGTATCAGCCGCCGCAGTATTTAGCGCGTTTTTTCAATTCAGCGCAATTGCCGCTGAACCGGTCAAAGTTGACCCCGTAAAGATACAGGTTGCAACTGACCGCCAGGATGCCTTGTATAAATGCGGCGAAAAAGTGACATTTCAGGGTACTGTTACGAAGAACGACAAGCCGCTGACCGCAGGCAAAGCAACCGTGAGAGTCAGTAACGACGGCATGAAAACTATCTCCACTCGGGAAATTGATCTCGCTCAAAACAATCCGTTCAAAGTTGAAGGCGCCATGGCCGTGCCGGGTTTTCTGCAATGCGAGGTAAAACTGGATAAAGACCAGGGCTGTGCCGGCGCCGGTTTTGATCCTGAAAAAATTCAACCGGCAGCCAATTTGCCGGAAGATTTCAATAAATTCTGGAACGACGGAATGCAGGAACTGGATAAAATTCCGCCGGATGTAAAGCTTGAACCGCTTCCGAAATTCTCCACGCCCCAATTCGATTGTTTCAAAATCAGTTTTGCCAACATTGACAATGCCCGTATCTACGGTTTCCTGTCGGTGCCGAAAGACAAAAAAGGCCCGTTTCCCGCGCTGGTTAACGTGGCTGCCGCCGGCCCTGCCTACTACTCTCCGGATACCAACTGGGTAAAAAACGGTGTGATCGTGCTGCTTATGAACGTTCATCAGTATGATCCGCCGACCGATGCCGTTGAAATTAAAAAAATATACAACGAATTAAACAAACCGCTGCTCTATTGTCATCAAGGCGCGCCGGACAGGGACAAGTATTATTTTAAAAAATCGATCCTGGGCATCAACCGCGCGATTAACTGGCTGGCGGAACGCCCCGACGTGGATAAGGAGCATTTTGTGATATTCGGCAGCAGTCAGGGCGGAGCGTTTACCCTGATTATGTCCGGCCTGAATAAAAATATCAAAGCGGCATCGGCGAATGTTCCCGCGCTGTGCGACCATGCCGGTTATAAGCTGGATAGAAATCCGGGCTGGCCTGGTCTGGTTACCAATAACGATCCGGAAAAATTGAAAATGTCCGGATATTTTGACACCGTTAATTTCGCCCGCAATATCACCTGTCCGATAATTGTCTCGGTCGGATTTATCGACAGAACCTGTTCGCCAAGTTCGGTTTATGCCGCTTACAACACCATTCAGTCGCCAAAAATGATCTTTAATGAACCGGCGATGGGACACGATCATTCAAAAAGATTTATCGCATATCGTGACGAATGGCTGAAAGGCAAACTCGGACTGACCAAGGAAACCCCTCCTGTAAAAAAATAACTTCAGCGAATACCACAACGGCTTCAAGTCTTCGGATTTGAAGCCATTTTTTTTATCTGAGTTGTCCGATTTTATTGGATAAGCGTATCGCGTTCTTGAAAAAAAAACAATCAGGGATATAATCTATAATGTTGATATATACATAACTGATGGAAAGCACAAACTTTCTATCATTGCCAGGAGAACTTTAAAATGATGATACCGACTATTGCGTTTTTTACGCCGAGTGTGCAGGATCTGCTGCTGATTGCCATAGTTGCATTGCTGCTGTTCGGGCCCAAGCGCATACCTGAAATCGCGCGCGCCTGCGGCAAAGCCGTCAAGGAATTCCATAAAGCCAAAGACGAAATAACCGACGAGCTTCATGGGAAAACCGACGAGAACCAGAAAAAAGACGAAAAACCTGCCGCGACGGACCAGGACGCGGACAAGAGTAAAAAATGAAATTTCCTTTAACCGGGAAATCCACGGATAAATCATTTCTTGAACATCTGGAAGATTTACGGAAAGTTATTTACCGGATTATTTTCTGCTTGCTGCTGCTGTTGCCGCTGACTACCTATTTTGCGTCTTACATAATTGAATTTCTGGTGCGCTATTCGTGTCCGGCCGGTATGAAACTCAATTATTTTTCTCCGCTGGAGCCGGTCTGGGTGGAAATCAAAACCGCGCTGGCGGCGTCAGCTTTCCTCGGATTTCCGTATATCATTTATGAAATCTGGAAATTCGTCGCGCCCGGTTTATATAAACATGAGAAAAATTTTGCGTTCAGGCTGGTTCTTTCAAGCTGGCTGCTGTTCATCATCGGTATCGCGTTTGCCTTCTACTCCGTGTTGCCGCTGGTAATGAAATTTGCCGTAAGCCTGCAGAAAGACTATCTCTGTCCGACAATCGGATTGCAGAACTTTATCGGCATGACCGCGATGATGATGCTCGGTTTCGGGGTGATGTTTCAATTTCCCGTCGCGATTTTTCTGCTGGTCAGAACCGGGCTGGTCAGGCTGGAAACGTTAAAAAAGCAACGAGCGCTAATGGTAATCATTATCCTGGTGCTGTCCGCGCTGCTGGCGCCGACTCCGGACGTGGTTACCCTGTTGATTATGGCCGTGCCGACCTATCTGCTGTTCGAAATAAGTCTGTTGATTATCGGATTTGTGGTAAAAAATGTCGAACTCGCGGCGATGGATTTTGAGGATGATGATATTGATGATGAAACTCCGGACAACGCGGATGAACCCCAATATCCGGAATCAAATGTAAATTTCACCGCGCCGCCAAGTTCCAGGAATAATCACCGGAGACGCAAAATCCGCTCCCGCTCCAGAAGATAATTATCTCGCACAAAGGCACAGAGACACAAAGGAAGATTGAGCAGGTTAAACAGCCGCAAGGCAATGAAAATAGAAGTCAGGAAACATTTTTTGCCTTTTCCTTATGCCTTTCAAGCTGTCAAAATGATTTCTCCGTGTCTTTGTGTCTCCGTGCGAGAAAATCACCGGAGGTGCAAAATCCCCGCTCCAGAAGATAATTATCTCGCACAAAGACACAGAGACACAAAGGAAGATTGAGCAGGTTAAACAGCCGTAAGGCAATGAAAATAGAAGTCAGGAAACAGTTTTTGCCCTTTCCTTATGCCTTATAAATGCTGGAAAAATGATTTCTTCGTGTCTTTGTGTCTCCGTGCGAGATAATCACCGGAGGCGCAAAATCCGCTCCCGCTCCAGAAGATAATTATCTCGCACAAAGGCACAGAGACACAAAGGAAGATTGAGCAGGTTAAACAGCCGTAAGGCGATGAAGACAGAAGTCAGAAAACATTTTTTGCCCTCTCTTCATACTATTATCCGTTCAAATAAAAGTTCCGGAGGAGGGATGCAAGGGGGAAACCGGAACTGTCCGGGTTTCCCCTGCAAACAAATAATTGTTTCCCACTACTCGCCACCGGCGGCTCGCCGGGCGTGATCCAACGTCGAAACGTTGGTCGCCAAAGGCGAAATCCTTTTGGTCGCGGCTGCCGCCAAGCTTTTCATGATGAAAAGTATTTGTCTTTTTTCGTGTTTTTGGTGCTTTTCGTGGTAAAAATGATTTCTTTGTGTCTTTGTGTCTCCGTGCGAGAATATGCTCCGTTTTTTGGAACTCCGCATGGGAAATTCAGTTTTTGCGGCGGAAACGCGCGGCGAACATGGCGTCGCAGTTGCCGTCCCACGGGAATACCTGGACGGTGCCGTCAGTTTGCTCTCCGTTCATCGGATTGGTGAAACTTTCTAGCGCGTATTCCGTATTTTCCGCCAGGAATTTTTCGACTACCCCCATATTTTCGCCGGCGAAGATCGAACAGGTGGCATAAACCAGCGTTCCGCCTTTTTTCACTCCGGAAGAAGCATTCTTCAAGATACGGAGCTGAAGTTCAGCCATTTCGGTGATTTCATCCTGCGAAGTCGTCCAGCGGGCGTCGGGATTGCGCCGCCAGGTGCCGGAGCAACTGCATGGCGAATCCACGAGCACCCCGTCAAATTTTTCCTGCTGCTTTTTGCGCAGAGCTTTGCCGTCCCATTCCTTGCACATGATATTCGGGAAACCGGCGCGGCGGGCGCGTTTGCGCAAATCATCAAGTTTGTATTCGCGGATATCGGTGGCGATGACGCTGCCTTTGCGTTGCATCATATCGGCGAGTTGAAGCGTCTTGCCGCCGGCTCCGGCGCAGGCGTCCCACCATCTTTCGCCGGGTTTCGGCGAACAGGTGAGGCCGATGACCTGGGAAGCCAGATCCTGAACCTCAAACAGCCCGCTGCGGAATTCCTCAAGCGAATACAGGTTCACTTTGGCATTTTCCACGCAAATGGCTTGCTGGATATTCGCATGGCGCTGAATGCTCAAGCCATGATTTTTCAATTTCCTGATCAGGGTGTCGAAATCGTCGCACTGAGCGCGGAGCCACATCGGGGGGCGCTGCTGAAACCATTTAATCAGTTCAAGATTATTAATGCCCTGCGGCAGAAACGGATAAACCCATGCCGGCAGCAGTTCTTCGATACTGGTTGAAGAAACATTTTTGAAATCGGCGGCCTGTGCGAGCGCGGCGATCACTCCGGGGATGAGCAGTTCAAGACTGCTGTAACGGTCAAGGCCGGCACGGCGTAAATTGCTGAACTCGAAATTCAGTTCATTTTCCCAGACGGCGGCGGCTTCGGGCAGTTCGCGGCGCTCAAGAATCCAGGCTCCGAGAAAAATGGCGGCAAATGTTTTGTCCGGAATATCCCATGCCGGATTATGGGTTTGGATTTCTACTTCCACATGCTGTTTTTCCAGTTCCTCCAGCAAACTCGGTTTGAGCAGTTTGCGAAGGACGCCCCACCAGCGGAATACCGCAAAGATTGATTCGCTGATCAACTGCCGGTCCCGTGATCCGTATTTGTGGTTGGAGCGCAAAAATGCGGAAAGCGTCCGGTCCGCCGGCCGGTGTTCGATGAGTACCGACTGAAATACTTCCGTCAGCGCGTCCCGGCAGGCCCGGGCCTGGGATTTGAGTCTTAAAGTTGGAATCTGCGGCATTGTATAAAGCTGTCCTGTTCAAAAATTTAAATCGTAAAACGTCTTTTAAGATAGCCCGTTTATGCCAAATTTACAGAGTAAGTTTAAAAATGTTCCGGTTTTTCGGCAAACATGATCGAATAGAAAATTATATTTTAACAGGGATAGACAGGATATACAGGATAAGAAAAGCCGTTTTACCACGAAAAACACGAAACTCACGAAAATAAAACTGAAATACACTTCACCATGAAGGTAATGAAGATAAAACCTTCTACCTTGGGAGCACCGGTCGTCTGACCAGCATTGTTTAAAATAGTACCGCAAGCATCCTGCTTGCGACTGTTCAAGCTGGAAGCTTGAAGTACTTTAAATTCCGGCAGTTCAAAAGTGCCAGCGGCGCGAAATATTGTTCCCAATATTCAACAATGAAAATACCAAAGCTGAAGTGCGTCCCCGATTTCGCGGACGCAACCGCAAACTTCCGGCATAATTAAAAAAGCACGGGAATCGTTCCCCGTGCTGAATTGCTATACTAATGCATAGGAGGAATGACCTATCATCTTTGCTTCTTCCGCAAGCTTGCTCCTTGCGATGCGCAATTCATATTCTTCCTGCAGATTCATCCAGAATTTAGCGTTGTTTCCAAAATATATACTTAACCGCAGAGCAGTATCAGCGCTGATACCACGACGTCCGAGTACTATTTCATTAATACGCCGGGCAGGTACACGAATCTCCATTGCCAATCGGTTTTGGCTTATTCCAATTGGTTTCAGAAACTCTTCACTTAAGATTTCCCCGGGATGAATAGCATTAACTACAGTAGTCATTACTTCTAACTCCTTAGAGTATTAAACGAGATATAGATTTTAGTGATAATCTACAATTTCAACATATTCTGCATCATGGACATGCCATTTGAAGCAGATTCTATACTGGTCATTAATTCTGATTGAATGTTGACCTAGTCGATCTCCATGCAGAGGCTCCAGTTTATTATTCGGAAGTATCTGCAAATCATGTAAATTTACTGCCGCGTCTAACATTAGCAATTTTCTCATCGCCACGCGCGCAATTGAATTAAATTTCTTGCTTTTACCGTGCAAATATAACATTTCTGTTTCCTTGCACTTGAAATTTAAAATCATTTTTTACGATTGCTCCTAATCATACGAGTTTCCTTTTCAGTAGAATACAATTTAGGATAAAAAATACAAAATTCATGGCATAAAAATCAACAGCAATGATGCTTGCGCTTTACCTGATCAAGCTGCTGAAATAGCAATCTAATAAACCTCCTTTCAAATTCTTTGATCAGTTTTTATGGCATCTATTTCTATTATACAATGTAAAAACGTTAAACGCAAGCAGATAAATAAAAATTACAGCAAAAAAATGTCGCGACGATGTCGATCAGCGCCTTCTGTTTTTAAGTATTTAGCTTCAAAAAGAAAGCTAACCCGCTTTTGCACCTTGTTAGGGCTTAGGGGCGTTCGTTTTTGGAATTTTTCCAAGAAAGTCGCGTCCCAACCTTAACTAAAAAAGGATTACAGAAATGAATTCTCAACAAGTCTCAGTTTTTATGATGTTGCTGATCATTCTAATTGTACTTATGAAGTGCAAGTGATGATCCGGTAATGTTTGTCGTCCGGTCTTATTGGGATCGGACGGCATTCCCTTTTAATCTCATAAATTGCCAATCCTCTGTATTTCATGGTGAACGGTATTTTCTGCCTGTGAATAATGACTTTTAAAAACCGCATTTTTCGCGTTATTTGAGCCTATCTATATCGCGTGTGTTGACAAATTTACTATAGGTAGAAGGATAATTGAAAGTTGAAAATGGAAAATTGAAAATTAAAAAACCGGGAAAGTATGCCAGTTTCGCCGAAACTGGCAAGCAAGGCGGTTTTGGCAAAACCGCCATACTCAACAGCCCAAGCCAAACTGACGTTTAGCGGGTTATTTGAGCGTGTTATCACTGTTCGAGTTGACAAAATCACTAATAGTATAAAGAGAACACGCGTGGGAAAGACAAAAGTAAAAAGATAAAAAGACTTGGAAAGTATGCCAGTTTCGCCGAAACTGGCAAGCAAGGCGGTTTTGGCAAAACCGCCATACTCAATAAAGAAAAGATTTAACCTTTAAAAAGAATTCCATGCCTTCGGCTGGTAAATCTCTGTGTCTCTGAGTCTTCCCGCAGCCGCGGAATTAAGAAAAAGTTCTCTTCAATGACACTCCAGAGTGTCGGAGTTGTTTGAAAAACTGAAAATATTCTGTTCAACGACACTCCAATGTGTCGGAGTAGTTTGAAAAACTGAAAATCGTTCCGCTCAACGACACTCCAAAGTGTCGGAGTTGTTTGAAAAACTGAAAATATTCCGCTCAACGACACTCCAGAGTGTCGGAGTAGTCGGAGAAAGTACCACAAGCATCTTGCTTGTGATTTTCACTCAAGCTGGAAGCTTGAAGTACTCTGGGCTTTTGACAACAGATAGCCGTTGTGTTCAACGACACTCCAGAGTGTCGGAGTAGCCGGAGAAAGTACCACAAGCATCTTGCTTGTGATTTTCACTCAAG
>CAIKZE010000146.1 GCA_903831825.1 uncultured Lentisphaeria bacterium
CGGCTGGCGCCATTGTTGAAGGAACGTTTCCCGAAATTGCGGATATGCCTGCTGCTGGACGGGCTTTATCCGAATAAAAATGTTCTGGACATCTGCGAGAAAAACAACTGGGGATATTACATTACCCTGAAAGACGGCTGTCTGCCCCTGCTTAACGAGGCGGCAAGAATCCAGATTAAGCGCAATCCGCAGCAGTCCATTGACCACTGTCCGGAAAAAGGCGTGTTTCAGCATATTTCATGGGCGGTCAATTTAAATCACGAGGGAAGACGCACTTTTGTGCTGAAATGTCAGGAAACTAAAATTACCGGCGACGTGACCGAACGCAATACTTTCGCCTGGGTGACTGATGTCAGGCCCAATAAACATAATGCCGCAAAACTTGTCAGGGAGGCAAGACGACGATGGGTAGTTGAGGAAGCATTTAATATCCAGAAAAACGGGGGGTATTCGCTGACACACAACTTCGGAACAATCGGATTTGCGATGAAAAACTATTACTATTTGTTGCAGATCGCGCATATTCTGCATCAGTTGATGGTAAGAAGCGATCTGTTTCCAAAATTGCAGACCAAATTCATTATGCGCGAATTCGGTTGCGACCAGGAGGAAATGAAAACCCTGCTGGCCTGCATCGCCGCTACAACGCTGGAGCATTTCCGCACCGCCAAAAACTTCGTCAAGCGGCTGGCCGAATCCTTCAGAAACCAGTTGTTCTCGGAAATGGCGACCGTTCCCGGTGCCATCGGCAATATCCAGATCCGGTTGAATACGTCTTAATCCACCCGTTCCGCAGTTGGTCAGCCGTATCCCCCGTTACAATCGCAGAAACAGGAAAGCGCCTCGCGCCGGGGATTGTTCGTCGGGCCATTGGCGACGCGATGGTTGTCGGGATTAGTGAGCTTGAAAAATTTATTTTCATTCTTTTTTGCTGTGCATCATCTGGGCAGATTTGCATTCGGCAGTCTATAGTTTATATTGCTATAAAGTATTTTGTAAGAAAAGTGGCATAGTACAGTAGCTAATCAATAATAAAGGAGGGCATATCTAAAACATTAATTCACGGTTAAAAAATAAGTCCAAACTAAAAAATAAAGGAAATGAAAGAATGAAATATCAAATCGGAAAATTGTTTGTCCTGGCATCCATGTTTTTCTGCTTCGCATCATTGACAACCTGCCCGCTGTATGCGGCAGATGAAAAAGCGGCGGACACGAAAAAAGAGGAAGTTATTTCAGAAGAAATAAAGCCGGAAGCGATTAACGCGGAACAAGGCTTCTGTTATATAGCAACTCTTACGCTGGACAGACAAGCGGACAACAACGGAAAATCTGAGTGCATTCTGCTTGAAGACGGCAAGCCGCTTTCAACACCGCATTCCGCGCATAAAGATATCCGGGAAACAGGCAAAGGAAAATACAGCCACTGGACAGTAACATCTGTTTATTTTTCCGCCAGTGATAACTCAGACCCGAGAACAAACGGCAAAAAATACACGCTGGTAAGCACAAAGAAACAATAAAAAAGCATTGACTGAAGCCGGGAATGATTTTTATCTTCCCGGCTTTTTCTCATCAGCATACATGAAACCAGTTAAACTCTCCTGAAAAAGCAATAATCTTGAAAACAAGGCGCATCCTCTATGACCAATCAGGATTTCAGAACAGCACTTGATAAATTTGCCCAAAGTCATCCGGCGGAAATTGAATATGCCCAAGGCAATTTCTCCAGTTGGCAGTCTGAATTTAAGAAAAACGTTTTTAAGCTTAGGATCGACACAAAAACAAAATCACATTTTCTACTGCCCGGCTCCCTCTGCTCTTGGCATGATGGTGTAGTTCCACTTTCCAAGCGTATCGTTGTGGATCACGGCTAGTTTTTTTAACTCAGCCTTAGTCGCCTTGA
>CAIKZE010000147.1 GCA_903831825.1 uncultured Lentisphaeria bacterium
ATTGCCGCACTTTTTGAAATGCCTGATGAGAAAATTGTAAAGGAAATTAAAGCCAAAAGTTGTAAGAAAAGAAATAAACATAACAACGAGGTGCAGTATGCAACATAATCTTTGGACTGCGGCGACCCTGCGCCGCTTTGGATTACGCCTGAAACAGGAGAAAATTATAGCAAGAGGTTGACTATGTCCTCAAAAGCAACTTTTATAAAAATGGCAACATGCATAATATTTCCACCAATGATTACTTTTGGTATTGCATGTATATTTCTGAGATTACTGGGAAGTTGCATTACAGCCGGAACGGGGCCGGCAATTATGATAGATATGAGTCTATTCTCTATGAGCGGAACGATTATTCCTGTTCTTATCAATCTCTGGCTCTTGGCGATTAGAAGCCGTGCCTGGTGGAAGATATTCGTATTGGGGTTTATCGCGCCCGCCAGCATTGTCGGACTAATTTGCTTAATGCTCCTTTTGTTGCTTAGTCGTTCTGGCTGCAAATTAATATTTTTCTGATCTAAATAGTCGCCGACAGCGTGAAACGCGCCATCAGGCCGGGGAGGTCTATGGCGTTTACGGCGGCGGTCCATTCACTGTTCAACTCCATATTGGCGGAACGCAGTTTATATTCATACGCCAAATCCGGCAATAACATGGTTACGCGGTTGTCCATGCGTTCGACGGTCACGGCGCGGCCTTTCCAGTCGGGATTTAGTTCCAGATAAACCAGTTTCCAGAATTCATTTGAGTTGCGTTCCAGGCGGCGCAATTCGGCGGCGGCATTTTCCGATTTGGCGATTTTGCCGTCAAGTTCCACGGACGGCAGCAGCGGTTTCCCGGCCAGATGCAAGCGCAACTGCTGATGTGCCAGCAGGTCGCCGTAGCGGCGCAGCGGACTGGTGATGCGGACGTAAGGATCAAGGCCGAGTCCGGAATGGCACCCCGGCACGGTCTGGACGGAGGTGACCGTGCAGCCGCGGCGGGCGGCGAACATGCCGGCCAGGGTTGACGGCTTGCCGGTAACATCCGGTTCCGGCTGAACCGCGAAAGGGAATGGAATTTCTTTTTCAATGGCGAATTTTCCGACTGCCGCCCCGGTGGCCATCATGGCTTCCGCCACCATTTCGCGGCTTTGCAGCGACGGCAGCGGTTTAATCGAAACTTCGCCGTGAGCGACCTTGATTTTGACCTCCGGCAGCTCAATGCGCAGCGCGCCTCCGGCCTCGCGGAATTGGCGGAATTGTTCCAGCAGCGGCTGAAGCGATTTAAGCGGTTCGTCGTCAAGATGCGTCTCTGCCTCTTCGTAAGACCAGCGGGTGGCGCGAATCAGCGACGGCACGACTTTTTCCAGCGTCGGCGCGCCGTTATCGTCAAAACGGATGGCGAACGACAGCGCGGGCGAGGTTTCCCGCAGGCCCAGTCCGAGCTGATGGGTTACTGGCGGCGGCAGCATATGCACCGTCCGTTCCGGGAGATATAAATTTGTGCCGCGGGTTTCGGCTTCCAGATCAATATCATCGCCCGGCGCGACGATGGCCGCCACGTCGGCCACATGCACCCACAGCAGGCCGTCGGCATAACCGATGGCGTCATCCGGGTCCTGGTTGCCCTCATCGTCAATCGCCAGCGCGATCATTCCGGTCAAATCCTGACGCTCTTCTTCAGCTATCGCCGGTACCGGCAGTTCCGGGTCCTCCAGTTCAATGCCGGCGCGGGACGGGAACGGATTTTTCCAGCAGTCCCAGACGCCCAGATTCAGCAGCAGGCGATGCGCTTTCTCCGGAGTCTGTTCCATGTTCAGTTGACGCATGACGCCGCTGGCAACGGTTTTGCCCAAGGCCAGATGTTCCACGTCACGCAGATGGTGGCGGTCTTCCGGCAGCAATTTCCCGGAGCGGATGCGTTCAATCAGTTCTTCTCTTTGGCGGCGGTTGTTATCTTTGCTCGCCGCCGCTTCCAGCGCGGCGGTTATTTCCGCCACCGGACGGGCCTTGACGCCGTCGGCAATGCTGCCGGTGAAATAGACGCCTTCCTCAAGCAACAGCCAGGCGGACCATGCTCTGGCGACCGGATCGGCCTTGCCGTAAACCAGCGCGGCGAAATCCGCGATATCAACGATTTCATCTTCCAGCATCACCACGATTTCCATCAAATCCGGCGTCGGCAGCGGCCCTGTCGGCAACTGGGCAACCGGCCCGCCGTGCAGCATGGTAATGTCTTTAAGCCGGACGCTTTTGCGTTCGCCTTCCGGCAGGCCGATTTCTATTTTGCCGTCGCTGACGGAAATGACTTTAGCCGGTTTCTGCCGGTAAACCGCCAGCGCTCCTGCCGCACATTGTATTTCACTCATTATCAATCCTTGATTATTATCTATAAACCGCAAATATAAACAATTCCTAATTTATCCCGCAAAAGCCGCGAATCAACAGACAACAGCAAAGTATGGGACGTATAGGCCCTCATGGGAATTATGGGAATTATGAGAATTATGAGAATTATGAGAATTATGGGAAAGGATGGTTGTTCGCTAAAATTATTTCTCTGTCTTCCCTCTCTTCCCGAATTATAAAACCGTCCTGCGTCCGGCAACCATGTTTTTTACAGTCATAATGCCATTTACTGCAAAAATATTAGTTTCAGCAATAGAATTTTACGTAAAAATGGTTATATTCTTGCGGTTGTAACTACATATACAAAAATGTTTTGGAGACAAGGGAAGTTTCATCCATGAGAAAAGTTTTAGTTACCGGCAGGGGTTTGATAACACCTTTAGGGAGTGGTTTATCAAAAAATGAAGAGGCTCTGCGGGCAGGCCGTTCCGGAACGGTATTTGTTCAGGACTGGAAAGATCGCGGGATGGATTGTCAGGTTGGCGGATTTTCCGACCAGAATCCTCCGTGCGAACTGCTGGACAAAAAACGACTGCGGTTTGCCCCGGCAAATGCCAGAATGGCAATTGTTGCGGTGCAACAAGCCTTAAATGAGGCGAAAATTCCATTGGAGGAAGTAAGGAATCACCGGATAGCGGTAATCAGCGGAGTTGCCGGCAGCAATTATCAGGAAACTTATGAAGCCGCTCTCGCTTATGACAGGACCAGAAGACTGCGCAATGTGAACCCGTGCATTGTGCCCAGGGTAATGCCGTCTTCCGCGGTCGCCAATTTGTCCCTGATCTTCGGTTTTTCCGGAGAAAGTTATGATATAAGCTCGGCTTGCGCCAGCAGCGCCCACGCCATTCTGGCCGGGATGCGCCTGATCCAGTTCGGACTCTATGATATGGTGGTATGCGGCGGGGCGGAAGAATTAAGCTGGGCTCAGGCCCTGGGCTTTATTGCCATCCGGGCGCTGTCCAAAAACTATAATGACACCCCTGAAAAAGCCAGCCGTCCGTTTGATTCCGCCAGAGACGGCTTTGTCATTGCCTGCGGCGCCGGCTTTTTAGTGCTGGAGTCCGAAGAGAGCGTGAAACGGCGCGGCGTCCGGCCGATTTGTGAATTTGCCAGCGCCGCCGCCAACAGCAACGGCACTGACATGGTAGTCCCGGATGCGCCGTCGAATGCGGCCGTAATGCGGGAAGCCGTTGCCGCGGCCGGACTGAAAATCGAAGATATTCAATATGTTAATACCCACGGCACCGGCACCCCGATCGGCGATCCGGTGGAAATGGACGCCATCAAGCAGGTGTTCGGTTCAAAAGTGGCGGTCAACAGCACCAAGTCCATGACCGGGCACATGATCGGCGCCGCCGGCGCGGTCGAAGCGATTTTTTGCAGCCAGATGATAGAAAAAGGCTTTATCTGCCCTTCCATCAATCTGGATAACCCGGAACCGGATTTCGGCTGGGCTGATTTTGTCCGCGAACTTCGGGACGGGGTTGATTTGCGTCATGTATTAAGCAACAGTTTTGCATTCGGAGGTACCAATGTGAGCCTGGTCATTTCCCGCTGCCGGGATTAATGGCCGGCGTCTCCCGGATTGATTGAAATGGACAGCACAGGAACATCGCACCGCCCGAAACTGCCGCCGTGGATCAGAGTAAAAGTGAACAGCGGACACGCCCGGGAAGAAGTAAGCTCAATCCTGACCGGATTGCGTTTGAATACGGTATGTTCCAGCGCCAGATGTCCGAATCTTAATGAGTGCTGGCACCGGCGGACGGCGACATTCATGATCCTGGGGGAGCATTGCACCAGGAATTGCCGGTTCTGCGCGGTCGGACATACCGACACGCCGGCGCCGCCGGACCCGGACGAGCCGGAAAGACTGGCGGCCGCGGCGGCGAAGTTGGAATTGAAATATGTGGTGGTCACCAGCGTTACGCGGGATGAACTGCCGGATGGCGGCGCCGCACATTTCGCGGCGGTAATCAACGCGTTGCGCCGCACAATCCCGGAAGCCGGGATTGAAGTGCTGACTCCGGATTTTAACGGAGATACGGATGCTCTTAAAACTGTACTGGCCGCGGGGCCGACAGTTTTTAACCATAATGTTGAAACGGTAAAACGGTTGTCCGGCATGATCCGGAGCAAAGCGGACTATTTCCGCTCGCTGGCGGTGCTGAAGGCGGCCGTTGAAATCGGCGGCGGCAGAATCCCGGTAAAGTCCGGCATTATGGCCGGACTTGGCGAAACGGATGACGAAATTGTGCAGACGATCAAGGATCTCCGGGCTGCCGGAGTGTCGATTCTGACCATCGGTCAATATCTGCCTCCTTCCGCCGGACATTGGCCGCTGGACCGTTATGTGGAACCGGAAAAATTTGACGAATGGGGCCGGATCGCCCGTGAACTCGGGTTTTCTTTTGTTGCCAGCGCCCCGCTGGTCCGCAGTTCATATAATGCGGCGGAACTGATCAGAAAAAATTAATTTATGGTAAGATAACAATATATAACCATAACGGAGAAGGATTATGTTAATACTGATTTTATCTGTAGTCATAGTTGCGCTTTGCGTGGTGATAGTGCTTCAGCGGGCCAGGATTATTATCACCAACCGGACCAGTTACAGCCTGAAAAAAGGTATTTCCAAAGAACGCAATGCCACTGCGGACATTCTCCGGCTGTCCAAGGAAGTGATCGCTTCGCAGGACAAGGAAAAAGAATTTCTGCCGAATTTCATCAAATACACCGTCCGCTCAATGAAAGCCACCGGCGGCGCGCTGCTCCTCTGCGGCGAAGACAAACATTTTTACGGCTGCGCGGTCTCCGGAACATTTCCGATGCTGAAAGAGGTAACCCAGCAGATTGAAGCCCAGTTGATTGCCCACGACAAACGGCATACGGAATTCATCAAGGGCTATAAGACCAAGTTCACTTCAGATGACCTGGACAAGGCCTGCGGCGGCGACGGCTATGTTTTCTACGAGGGCAAAAACCCACCGTTTTTTCCCGAACGTTTTGTGCTGGAAGGCCCGCGCTGCCTGATCGCCCCGATAAAGTACCGGAATGAAAATTACGGCTGCATCATTGTCACCTCCAAAGAAGATTTTGACTCATATAAAATCACGGTGAATGACGGGATTTTTCTGCTCCGTCTGGCGGAAATAGCCTCGCTGTGCATTGAAGTAATCAAGGATTTCAAGAAACGCCAGGATTACGAAAAACAGCTCCAGGCGGCCCGCGAGGAAGGCATGGTGCAGGTTTCCACCGGCATCATTCACAATATCGGCAATGCCGTGACTATTGCCAAACTGGCTGTCAGCGGCCTGGTCGAAAAGCTTAATCTTAAGAAAGAGGAACGTCCTGAATCCCTGATCCTGGATGACATGCTGCCGAAAATACAGGAAGAGTTAAAAAACAGCAATCTGGAGAAATTTCTAAGCACAGACAAAACCGGAAAGCAGTATTTAGACATCATCAAAGAGCTGCTGGAACATATCCGTGACAACAATCGCGACGCGTCCAAAATGGTTTCATCGGTTTCCGACAGGCTTTTCCATATCAGCGAAATCATTGAATTGCAGCAGCGGTTTGTCGGGGAGCTCGGAACTGAAAATATGACTCAACTGGCCGGAGTATTGGAATCTTCCGTGACCATTTTTGAAGAATCATTCAACAAGCGCGGATTTAAAATCACGACCGACTTTGACCGGCACCTTCCGGAAATCCTGATTGACGCTTCCATCATGACCCAGGTTTTTATCAATATGATTAAGAATGCCGTTGAAGCGATGGATTCGGAAAGCAATCCGGACAAGAAATATCGCCTCCAGATCGCCCTGAGAAGTGAGACCAGGGGAACTAAGGAATATGCATTGGTTGAAATCAAGGATAACGGTCCGGGCATTCCGGAAGAGATCAAGGGCAAAATCTTTGAATTCGGCTTTACCACTAAAATGAAGAGCAATGCCAATGCGCGCGGCATCGGCCTGCATTTCTGCCTGGATTCCGTCAACAAATATTGCGGCCTGATCGAAGTGGACTCCAAGGTCGGCGAAGGCGCTACGTTCAAAGTGCTGCTTCCAATCTCCAGAAAAACCGATTCCGGCATCCTGGAGCCGGCAGTCACTGCTTAATCCGGCCTTAAAAGTTTTGCCGCTTTTTTATAGAAGAAATGAGGATGTTCATTTTCATGTATATACTATATTCTATAAAGATTGAAAATTTAACATATTATAGAGTCTATGATGATACGGTTTAATTTTATTAAGGAGATTTTGTTTTGAATACCAGTGTCAGGGATTGCTGGACGCTGATAAGGCCTTACCGCAAGCTGATTATCGGCGCCATAATAAGCGTCATGATGTTTTCCAATCTGGGTTTGGTCATGCCGTTTATGTTGAAGATCGCGATCGACAAGGTCTTGCCGAATCAGGATTTTCAACTTTATATGATCTTGTGCGGCGGCATGATCCTGATTGCGCTGTCCAGGTGCATGCTGCGCTATTTATGGAGTTATCTGATCAATTATGTGCAGATGCGCGTGCTGATTGACGTGCGGCACAAGCTGTTCAAGCATCTGCAAACTCTTTCCCTGCGCTTCTATCAGGAATACCGCACCGGCAAGCTGATCTCCAACGTCATCAGCGACGTCGGGCAGCTTCAGCAATTGATCGGCATCTCCGCCCAGTTATGCGACCAGTTGTTCCTGATCCTGGTAACCATAATTATCCTGGTCGTAATGAATTTCCAGATGTCGCTTGTGGCGCTCATCATCATTCCGCTGCATTTCCTGAATATGCGCCGCAGCCATAAAAAAGCCCGAGTGGATACCAAGGCCATGCAGGAAAAGATGTCGGAAATTTCCGCGAACCTGGCGGAAACGCTCAACGGCGTGAAAGTGGTGAAATCGTTTTCCAAGGAACGGACCGAATGCAAGGATTTCTTTGTCAGCCTCCGCCCGACGCTGGATATCCAGTTGCGGGCTAATTCCCAGTGGACGTTTTGCTGGAATATCGCCGACGTGATAAGCATTTGCGCCTATCTGGCGATCATCGGGATCGGAACGCTCATGGTGCAGAAAGGCTCGATGACGATCGGCGACTTCGCCGCATATTACAGTTATATGGGCATGCTGCTGGGGCCGGTCAATGCCTTGTCCGCCTTTTCCGCCAACATCACGATGGGGCTGGCCAGCGCCGAACGCATTTCCAAACTGCTCAATACGACCTCGGAAATCAAGGAAGACCCGCATCCCGTTAAAGTCGAACACCTGAACGGCAACATCGAGTTTAATAATGTGACTTTCGGCTATGATGAACAAAAACCGGTGTTGAAAAATTTCTCGCTGAAAATAGAACCCGGACAGAAAGTCGCGCTGGTCGGCCCCAGCGGTTCCGGCAAATCCACGGTCTCCAGCCTGCTGCTGCGGTTCTACGACATCAGCAACGGCGAAATCAAGGTCGACGGCATCAATATCAAAAAACTGGGAATCGAGTCCTACCGCAACAGTATCGGCGTGGTGCTCCAGGAGCCGTTCCTGTTCAGCGGCAGCATCAAGGACAACATTGCCTATGCCAAAAAAGGGGCCTCGGACGAAGAGATCAAAAATGCCGCCGTCATGGCCAATGTGGAAGAATTCGTCACCCATCTGGATAAGCGCTATGAGACCATCATCGGGGAAAACGGCGCCAGTCTTTCCGGCGGACAGAAGCAGCGCCTGGCAATTGCCCGCGCGGTGTTGAAAAATCCTTCGATCCTGGTGCTGGACGAAGCGACTTCCGCGCTGGACACCGTCTCCGAACACCTCGTCCAGCAGGCGCTGGACCGGCTGATGCAGGACAAGACTACGGTTATTATCGCCCACCGGCTTTCAACGATTAAAAACGCCGATGTGATTGTGGTGTTGAACGAAGGCCAAATTGTCCAGCAGGGCAAACACGACGAGTTGCTGGCGCAGGAAGGCATTTACAAAGAGATGTATTTCTCCCAGAAAAAAACTGTCGAAAGTATTTAAGGAGCCGTAAAACAATAACCTTTACATCTTCGTTTATGATTGCGCAGCACTCCAAAGTCAGGACGGAGCGCCTGACGAGCTCCGGCAAAGACGAAATCCGCAATTTTAAGATTGCGATTCGGTATTAACAGGTTAAATTAACACCAGCACAAGGATATATGAATCATGAAAAAATTCTTCGTCATTTTGTTTTTGCTGTACACCGGCCTCGCGGTTTCAGCGGCGGACAAGCCCAAAGAGAAAGCGGATGTCTGGGCTCCGCCCAAACATAAAAAATACGCCAATACCGAACACTGGGAATCGCTCCAGGTAGGGTTCTGGTTCGGGATACCTCCCGCAACGGAATATGAGGATGTGTACGGCCTGAAAATGGGTTTGCCCATATGTTCCGGCGACGGCAATGTCATCGGGGCTGAAATATCTATGGCCTGCAGCGCCACCGACCATGTCAAAGGCTTCCAGGCTTCCATCGGCAGCGCCATTTGTGAAGACTTCAGCGGACTTCAATGGTCCATGGTCAATGTCGCCCAGACCGCGGCCTACGGCACTCAGGTCGGAATGGTGAATGTGGCACAGAAGAAAGGTATCCAGGTCGGGCTGGTGAATGTCAGCCGGAAGTCGGCTTTCCAGATCGGCTTAGTGAATTTTAACGAAGGCGGCTGGCTTCCGGTCATGGCCTTTTTTAACTATACCCCGTAAGCATGAAGTCCGTCTCTTGTCCGTCATAACCGATTTTGGAGGGTTATGCTCCGTCATAACCGGTTTTACGGCTGATGGGGGGAACGGTTACAACCCAGCGGAGGATTTTTGAACTGAATATCCAATGACGAACAAGGAATATCCAATGTCCAAGTTCATTTCAGTCCTTCACCGGTTGGAAATTGAGTGTTCAAATGAGTCCGTCTTGGGTTAGCTTGATCGTATAGGAATTTGTCTTTTTATATGATTGCGGAGCAATCTTTGGACTGCGGCGACCCTGCGCCGCTTTGGATTCAGGATAAATTCTAAACAATGGATAAAGACAAAAAAATGGGACAGAAAACCAAAGCGGCGCAGGGGTGCCGCACTCCAAAGTCAGGCCGCAGCGCCTGACAGGAAAAATTTCGGAGAAGCCGGTTAAGTTCATAGCGATGAGGACAACCCAAATGACGGGATCGGAACCTGGTTGTCACGGAGGACAACCCAAATGACGAATGGAACATCAACAAACAATAAGGGAATTTTACATGCCTCAGGAAATTGAAAGAAAATTTCTGGTTAAAGACGACAATTGGAAGCGTCATGCCGACAACGGCGAACACTTCCGTCAGTCGTTTATTTATTCCCGCAGCGGCAAGAGCGTCGTCAGAATCAGGATTGCCGGCGAACAGGCGTACATTACCCTGAAAGGCAAATCCGTCAATTTCACCCGTCCGGAATTTGAATATCCGATCCCGCTCAATGACGCCCGTCAGATGCTGGAAAACCTGTGCGACTCCGTCGCCGTCGAAAAAATCCGCTACGAAATCAAATATCACGAAAAATTCTGGGTAGTGGATGTCTTCGAAGGCCGCAACGCCGGACTAATTATGGCCGAAATCGAACTCGGTAGCGAAGCCGAACAATTTGACCTCCCCCCGTGGGTCGGTCAGGAAGTAACCGCCGACGTCAGGTACTGCAATTCCAACCTGGCGCAGAATCCGTATTCAACCTGGCCGTCATGAAGAAATTTTAAAATCTGATTTTAAACAGAGATTCTTATTGTTTAGACTGTTTGTTAAAGAACTCCAAACCACTGTTTGGGCCTTTCCCGTTTTTCTTTGAGCCAGACGCTGGACAGTTCGAACGTCCCATCTGTTTTATGGTATTCAAACGGCTTGCCGCTGATTGGGTCTACTGGAATTTCTTTCAATATTACCGGAGCAAGCTGCTCCAGCTTATCCGGAAACGCGCCGTTCTGATTTTTGTAAATATGCAGCGCCAGCATCAGTTTTGCCGCATCAATTTCCGATTCGATATTAGCGGTTTTGGTTCTGAAGGCGATTAGCAATGGGAACGTAAGGTTCGAAATAAAATAGCGACGAGAAAAATTTGATGTTTCACTGCTTAGCTCGTTCATTTCATTTTGCACATCCCAATAAGGTTTGTCAAATAAGCTTCTAATCTTATCTATTTGTATTAGGTAGCAAGCATAGTCCTGATAGAAAAACGGCCAAATCCAAGATGCACGCGACATAAGATTCTGCATGTTTAACGGAACAATATCGCCAAATTTGTCAATACAACGATTTGCTTCTCCATGAATAATTTTGTCAAAAATATCGTCGATCCAAATCATGGTATCTCCGTCAAAACCATTAATCATAGCTTGATTGAAGTTTACTTTTTCCAGTTCCGCAAGAAGCTGTAAGGCTGATGAAGTAGTGACGCCGTAACGAGAAATCAGTTCATTCATGCTACGAATATTGATTGAAGCACAGTCAATATTGGTTAGTTGCGAAATTAATATCTTTTCGTCTTTAAATTGAATTATCATTTTAAATCCGTCACACAAAAGACGGTATCCTGTTTCTTTGTTTCCGTCAAGCCCTTCACAAAAGCTTTTATCCCTAAGAAGCCGGAACAACTCGTGTTGCGAGGTTAATTCCGGCAGTAAAGTACTAACCCCGTTGTAATTGCGCTTATAAATAACATAAGACTTTCCCACTCCCTGACGGAACAGGTTAATGATTAGCTTGATGTCTTCGCCGGCAAGCAGTTGTTGCGCGGTTTTCTGTTCTTTCTCTGGCCACCCTGAAACCGTATTAAAATGTTCTATCTTCATTTTACTCAGAGCAGCATATGAAGTTGAAGCATCCATAAGGTTGAATGCAGCCAGGTAAAATTTTGCGCCATTATCGGTATTTGCAACCTCTTGTGGATAAACATCGTCTTTATTGAGCAGAATTTTTCGTTCTCGCATTTCAGCTAATTTAGCTTTTACTTGGGAACGTCCGATGGCGTTGGAAATGGCATAAAACAGAATATAGGCTATAACCAGCCCGGCAAAAGCTAAAACGAAAATAATCAGGCATTTCCTGATGACGGCATTTTTGAACTGATATCTTAACAAATAAACGGCTATCGCCACACCGGTCAATAAGGCAAAAAAGACCACAATGATTTCCTGCATTCCCGGCATAAACAATGGGAGATTCATATATTGCACCCGTCCAATTTGCTCAAAATGTTGATGGCTTCTTTGTCAAACATTGAAAACGCGAACCATTTTTTGCCTAAATCTTTTAATGAAGCGCCAAAGTGATAGACGGTTTTATCATCTATGATTAAAAAACGGTCATGCGAGTTATTGAACTCTTTTACCTCAACCGGCGGATACTGTTCGTTGAATTTTTTAATATCCAAAGCCAGTTGCCTGGAAACGGCCCTGGTAAAGATGGTTACTTTAACATTTTTATTTCTTTTGCCGAGATGGGTTAAAACGGTGTCGTCGATGTAGTTGTCTATAATAATGATTGATTTTCGGGCGGTCCTGAACAGGTCGGAAACGAACTGGTAGGCGTCAAAAACCTGTCCGTCAAAAAAGATGCCCTGCCTGGGCTGAATTTCTCTGCTTTCAATGGCCGTCAGCACCTTATCCAGTTTCCGGTCAGTTTCGAGCTGTTTTAACTCAAGAGTTCCCAGCCGCTGGAAGACTTGCGCATTTGAGAGCATGAATCTTCTCATGGCGACAAAGGCGTTCATGATCTGAACACTCACTTTAACCGCAGTTTCGCTGCCTAATACTGCTGAAAGCATTGCGACACCTTGTTCTGTAAAGGCATATGGAATCTTCCGTCTTCCACCCCAACTTGAAGTCGCAAATTGCGACTTCAAGTCATTAAAGTCTGTTTCTGATAGCTGAAACATGAATACTTCTGGGAAACGTCCGATATTTCGTTTAACCTGCTCATTCAGTCGTTTGGTCTCAACTCCATAAAATTCAGCAATATCATTGTCCAGCATAACCTGAACGCCCCGAATGGTGTAGATTCGTTTTTGAATATCTTCCGTTTTAATGATATCGAATTCACTCATGCCGGCTTCTCCAGTCCAGTTTTTTTGAGGTCGCAAATTGTGACCTCAAGTTCATACTCCTCAGAGACAATACACATTTTTTATGAAAAAGAAAGTGCATTTCCGATTTATTTTATTTCCCCGTAAAAAAGAAAGCGGACGAAGCTGCCCGCGCTCACTTTTTAAGGTCACAATTTGTGACCTTAAAGAATAATTCTGATTGGAAGTCACAATTTGTGGCTTCCGGTATCGGCGGTTTCTGGGAGCGCCGACGGCCCGTCGGCTTTGGGGCTGTTTGTCTTTCGTCAGGCGAACGCCTGACTTTGGACTGCGGCGCCCCTGCGCCGCTTTGGTTTTGCTGTAAAACCTCCGTATCCCGACATCGGTAAAATATTTGTGGTATCATACCAAATCTAAAGCGGCGCAGGGGCGCCGCAGTCCAAAGATTATGTTGCATACTGCACCTCGTTGTTATGTTTATTTCTTTTCTTACAACTTTTGGCTTTAATTTCCTTTACAATTTTCTCATCAGGCATTTCAAAAAGTGCGGCAATCTTTCCA
>CAIKZE010000148.1 GCA_903831825.1 uncultured Lentisphaeria bacterium
ATAAGTGAGTTGTCTGCAATATCGGCGAAGCCTTGATTCCGGTTGCAAGCTGGCAACGTCCGCGGTCGACGGAAAATATCCAAGATAATCCCTGCAAAACAGCGGGAATTTTTTCTCTTTACACGCCAATTTGAATCGGCTATACTTACTAATACAAACAAATGTTCGATTAATAATAAGCGGGTGAGATTGTGCCGCGTACAATTCTGCATGTGGACCTGAATGCTTTCTACGCCTCGGTGGAATGCCTGTACCGGCCAGACTTGCACGCGAAGCCGGTGGCAGTCGGCGGGGACGTTGAGGCGCGTCACGGCATAATACTCGCCAAGTCCCAGCTGGCTAAGCAAGCTGGAGTCAAGACCGGCGACGCGATCTGGCAGGCCAAGCAGAAGTGTCCGGGCCTCGTTTGTCTGCCGCCAGATTACCGCAAGTATCTGCGGTTTTCCCGTCTGGCACGCGACATCTATGCGGACTATACCGATCAGGTCGAGAGCTTCGGAATTGATGAGGCGTGGGTGCGCCCGTAAGCCCCGAATTAGGGGCGTGGGCAGAAATGGAATGTGCCGACAGCAAGGCATTGGACGTGACACAATGGTCCATCATCAACTAGCTTAACCGATAAGGGAAACCGGACGGCGACAACAGCACGCTAGTGAAGGCATAAGTCTGCCAATCAACAGGCAGCGACTGAGTGCCAAGATGAAAACTGTATACGAGGATAAAAGCTAAACTGCTTGAACGACAGCCAGAGGGGTTCTATCGTCGACCATAACGAAAGTTGACTGAAACGTTATGCAATCAGCGGTGAGGTACTACGCCAACAACCACCTCACAGTGTCCCTGATTGACCGCCACGATAAGTGGAAAAATGGCGAAAATCGTATCCGACAATACAGGCGCTATGTCCATTCTGCACTAAACGGGGATTGCCTAAGTCGAAACGCAGGAAACTGCTATGGGAAAAGTCCCTGAAAATTCGATAGGGCAACGGAGTTCCAATAGTAGTCCGAGCTGGAGAAAGTCCAGCACATGGCGAAGTGGAACAGTCTATATTTAATACAGGTATTTGGAAAGGTGCGTGAGGCATTGAGGAATCCGAATCATGTATTAAACAGCTTGCGAACCCAAACAACAATCGCAAACTACCAATTCGATCGGTTATACAGAAACCTGTATAATCCAAACTTCTACCTGACTGCCTACCAAAACATCTATAGCAACAAAGGCAGTATGACCAGGGGCATTGACGGGGAAACACTGGATGGCATGGGAATGGAGCGTATTAACCGCATTATCCGGTCGCTCCAAGAGCACAACTATCAACCGGTTCCCGTCAGGCGACAGTACATCCCGAAAGCAAACGGCAAACGCAGACCACTGGGCATTCCATCGGCAGACGACAAACTGGTCCAGGATGTCGTCAGAATGATTCTGGAAAGCATCTACGAACCAACTTTTTCCAAGTGTTCCCATGGATTCCGGCCAAGCAGAAGCTGTCATACGGCGCTTGATCAAATCCAAAAGACATACACGGGAACAAAATGGTTTGTCGAGGGCGACATCAAAGGCTGTTTTGACAATATTGATCAACATGTATTAGTCAACATACTGCGAAGGAAAATTAGTGATGAACACTTCATAGCGATCATCTGGAAGTTTCTCCGGGCAGGATACATGGAAAACTGGCAATATAACGAAACATACTCGGGTGCCGCACAAGGCTCTGTCATCAGCCCAATATTGGCAAACATATACATGAACGAATTGGACATATTTATGGAAGAATACAAATGCCAATTCGACAAAGGGCGCCAAAGGGCGGACAATGCGGAATACTCCAGACGAAAAGCCAGGTGGTATGAAACCAAAAAGTCGATGGAAAAGAAATGGGACAAGCTCACGTTGCAAGAACGTGAACAAGCTATGGACCGAGTGGAAGAAAGGCGTAAAACTTGGGCGTCGCTTCCCTCCATGGAACCCATGGATGAACAGTATCGACGAATTACCTACTGCCGTTATGCGGATGATTTCCTGATCGGGGTCATCGGGAGCAAAGCAGATGCAGAGAAAATCAAGAATGATGTCAAAGATTTTCTTGCAGAGCATCTGAAACTGGAACTGTCTCTAGAAAAGACGCTGGTCACACATGCAACGGACAAAGCACGGTTTCTCGGCTACGACATCACAGTGACAAAGCCGACCTCAGAATTCGTCAAGCGAAACGGAGCCAAATATCGGCGAGGCGCAGGATTTATCAAGCTCTATGTCCCAAAAGAGAAATGGGTCAAGAACCTGCTATCCAAAGATGTTTTGTGGATACAAAAAGACGAAATGAACAAGGAACGATGGATGCCGGTGGCACGAAGCAGTTTCGTGAACAGAACACCGGTAGAAATCATTGGAACCTATAACGCTGAAATCCGGGGACTGTACAACTACTACGCATTGGCAAGCAATGTCTCGGTACTATCAAAGTATCGCTATGTGATGGAATACAGCCTGTACAAAACTTTTGCCTGTAAATATCGCTGTTCAATGGTAAAAGCAAAATTGCGGTTCATGAGAGACGGAATATATTCCATTCCCTATGTCACTCCAACCGGTACAGAAAAGAACATTGAATTCTATCACGGCAGATTCTGCAAAAAGCAGGGAGTTCGAGACAGCAAAGTGGACATCCCTGCCAAACCAGTAAGCATTTACAACTATGGACCGAAAGAATTGATCGTTCG
>CAIKZE010000149.1 GCA_903831825.1 uncultured Lentisphaeria bacterium
AAACCGCTGCTTCGGAAGTCTGCATACACCTTCCGCCAGTAATCGTAGCTTCTCTGATCCATTATAGCCTCCAATATTTTTAATGGAGGAAATTTAGCATTCAGCAAGCTCTTCGTAAACGTGGACTCGTCGGGGGCTTACTTTTATTCCCATCAAAAAGAAAGGCTGCAAGATCATGATTTCTGAATCCGTTAACGGCATGTTCGCCTTTGCCGAGAAATGTGATTAACTGAAAATCATCGTTCCGCCATGGGTTGATGGCCCGAAACCGTTGTCCGTTTTTGATGACTGGATTACATGCCGGGAGGGTTGTCTCATGCAATTTTTCTTTGGTATTAGCGGTGGCAATGGCATCGGCATATCTGATATTGCACTGGTCGCTGACCTGACAGCGGCGATGTAAGTCGGCAACCCCCTTGCGCATTTTCTGCCAGGAAGCTGGTTTGTCGGGGTTGTCGTCGGGGCGACGGTAAACTTTAAAATCCCGCGTATTGTTGATTGTGGTTTCGATGCGTAAAATGCTGTGTGCTTTGTTATACATCTTGATCGAATTAAAATTAACCCATGACTTTATCCGGACTCCTTCGTAACGGCGGCGACAGTCCGTAATGATTTCCCTGGGCCAGACGCCGAGAGGTTCTTTGCGTCCGAAGAATCGCATGACTGCCGGGCTGTCGGAAACCATCATTGCATGTTTGATGAATGACGGATAAAGCCGTTCCAGGTCACAGGCCGAACGGAACATGATATCGGTGGCATATTCAGTCTCCTCCGCCGACCAGTAATATTTCGGATACACCGGATGCAAAATGTCTGCGTGCTCCGGACTGGCGTCATGCAGCAGAAGGTTTAATAAATCGTTCCAGTTCATTTCCAGTTGCGTGTCCATAAGCCGCTGCGCCAGCTCGATATCGGCAATCCATGGAAAACAATTGCCGTCTTTGACGAAATTACAGTTGCGTTTGAGAAGTTGTTTCTCCAGCCAGTGGCGACCGTTCAAGCAGACCGTAATATTGTACGGCATCCAGGTTTGTATCCGCACATGACCAAAACCAACTTCCGGATGATCAAAATAATGATAGAGAAACACACATTTGCGCGGAGCCATTTTCAACTCCAGTTTTTTAGCTGCCCGGTTACCGCATACCAGTGGCGCCACGCAGGATTCAACCACGCTGAACAGGCAAATCGGACCATTGACGATCCGGTTCTCTGCCGCCACCTTCCGCGCCAATTCTTCTTTGTCCGTTTTGCTGCTGTTCAAATAGATTTTAGGGATGCCAAGTTCATCGGCCTTGCGTTCACAACTGGCTCGCAATGCCTTGGTTCTGGCTTCGGCAAAATCCTTGAAATCCTTCAATAACAAATCAGTTGCGTTCATAAACATATTAACTCCGATACTATTGGCAATCCCCCGCAGTGTACCGCGAAAACGGATTCTGTCCAGTCCTTTGATTGCGCCGATAACTTTATCGTGATATATTTCCAGTAGTTTCATTGGTGCGTCCTTTCTTTGATTCGTTGTGGTTTTGGAGATCGGACGCACTTTATTCCTATTCCAATATCTTTGCAAATATAACTCTTGCGTTTCAGTAAATTAAAACGCACGGCAAATAAGTTCAGGAGGAAGGTCGCGAGGAGGAACCCGGAACTGTCCGGGTTTCTCCTGCAAACAAAATATTGTTTCCAACTACTCGCCTCCGGCGGCTCGCCGGGCGTGATCCAACGTCGAAACGTTGGTCGCCAAAGGCGAAATCTTTTTGGTTGCGGCTATGCCGCGCTAAGATACTTTGCGGATCGTCGGCCGGAATCGTGGTCTTGCGTCCGGCGAAGTAAACCGGGCGGCGCGCGTGGCGGGATCGTATTCCCGTTTCCAGTTCTTGACCAGCGGAACGATTTCCGACCAGCCCAGCGCTGTGATTTTTTTGACTTGGTCGCCTTGCGGCACTTTTTCATAGCGTTGACAGTTTTCGTAGGCATAGGCGTAGAACGGCAGGCCTATGCAGATTTTTTCATGGGGAATTTTCAGTTCTACCGTCAGATATTTCAACGTTTGAGCGAATCCTATATGGCGCGGGTCATCCGCCGCCGGTTCGAGCGCGGCATGGTAGCCTGCGGTTTGCGAGCTTTGATCGTAGGCCATCAGATTAATGAAATCGAGTTGCATCCGCAAGATTTCCGGATTAAGCTTCCCGGTGAACCAGTTGCCGCAGGGCAAGGCGGAAAAAACATAAATTTTTTGTTTTTTGACCTCGCCGATCTGATCCATTCCGCGGCGGAATTCACAGATCAGTTTGTCCCATAATTTCCCCTGTTCCGGAGAGATGGAGCCTTCCCAGTCCAGGTCTACGCCGTCGTAATCATTTTTTGGGTTCTCTTGATTCTCTTGATTCTCTATTGTTGTTTTTACTTGAGAGTACCAGTATCATTATTTGATATGCACTGGGCGCATCGCCTACATTCGCAGGATTATTCGCCATTTGGTCAGGAATGTGGTCAATGTCAGTACTATCAGTGTCATGGCGGCGGCATTCAGGAATCCGCTGATTCCACCGGCTGACAAGTACGGCCAGAACCATTTACCGGTTCCGGTCAGATTGAAGAGACGTCCGAGTATATCCGGCAGGATGTAGGCCAGCAGCGGATTTATCCCGATCGGCAACAGCCAGTACGACCATTTTTTCCAGCCTTTGATTTCAATCAGATAATAAAACAGCAGCAGTACCAGGCAGCAGAGGCCGGAAGTGGCCAGTGCAAATGAATCAGTACAGCGGATTTTGCTGAACCCGAACAAAGGACGGAGCATGAATCCGGCCATTAGTAGCGATGACCCGAAAAGCAACATGAACCACAGGCATTTTCTTTTCTGTTCAGGACTATGGCAGTTCATCAGGGTGATTCCGGCCATTGTTCCCGCAAGGACTATTGCGGTATGGGTGGCGAAGGTACCCATATTGAGGAATGCGTTTACTGGTTTCAACCAGCAGGGCAGTCCATACTGAACCGGAATATAGGTTGCGACCAGCAGTAGCATGGCGGTTAACAGTTTGTATTTACTGCCGCCCGTGAATAGATAGAGCAGGCTGGCGTTCAGGTAGGACCAGCCGATTATCCCGAGGATACCCCAATAGGAATGCCGGAGCCATACCGTTTCTCCGCTAATTTCTCCGCGAAAGATGATAATCAGCACGGTCAACAGCAGTGTTCCAAATAGCCTCAAGCCTTGGAAACAGTATTTCTGCCATGGTTTGTTTACTTTGGGGTAGATGTTCCATACCAGAATGGTGCCGAGATACATTAACGTCATCCACCAAGCCTTACTAATACCGGTATATTGGGCGGAATACGAAGAGCTATTGAGCAATAAAACACCTAACATAATCAGCGCGGCGGAGCGTATGATGATGTGTTTCAGAATTGCCGTGGTTGCTTCTCTCTGGTTCATCCGTTTGGATAATGCGAAAGGGATGCTTACCCCGACGATGAATAGGAAGCCAGGAAATACTGTGTCGGCCAGGGTGAATCCATTGAATTTAGCCTGTGCATGCTGTAGAAAAAATGGTATTCCCTTCATGTCGGCGAGGTAATTGACTAAGATCATTAAAAAGATATCGAAGCCGCGGAAAGCATCTAGTGAACTTAAACGACTGCCGCCAGACTGGAGTTCGGTGATAGTACGCATTGTTACCTCCATGCCTGCCGCATCGCCCGGGTCAGCGGGGCGGAGCCGTCAGGCATGGCATCGTGATGTATTGCCCAGCAAAAGACACCGGAATAACCGCTGGCTTTAGCCCAGGCGGTTTTATCCGCGATACTTTGCGGGTCGTCGGCCGGAATCACGGTTTTGCCATCGGGCGAAGTGAACCGGGCGGCACGCGTGACTGGATCGTATTCCCGTTTCCAGTCTTTCACCAGCGGAACGATTTCGGCCCATCCCAGCGCTGTTGCTTTTTTGACTTTATCATCTTGCGGCACTTTTTCATAGCGTTGACAATTTTCATAGGCATAGGCATAGAACGGCAACCCTATGCAGATTTTTTCACGGGGAATTTTCAGTTCTTCCGTAAGATATTTCAACGTTTTGGCGAATCCCACCTGACGCGGATCATCTGCCGCCGGTTCGAGCGCGGCATGGTATCCCGCAATTTGCGACCCCTGGTCGTAGGCCATCAGATTAATGAAATCGAGTTGCGTCCGCAAAGTTTCCGGATCAAGTTTTCCCGTGAACCAATTCCCGCAGGGCAGGGCGGTAAAAACATACATCTTCTGTTTTTTGGCTTTGCCGATTTGATCCATTTTAAGCCGGAGTTCCCGTACCAGATTGTCCCACAATTTGCCTTGTTCCGGGGTGATGGCACCCTCCCAGTCCAGATCGACGCCGTCATAATCATTCTGTTCGACGAACCCGGCGATATTATTGACTAAGCGCTTGAATGTTTCCGGATTGGCGCAGATTTGCGGAAATAGTTTGTAATTGCCGCCGCCGAGACTGATAATTACCATGGCTCCGTTCTGATGAGCGAGCTTAACTAGGCTGGTACATGGATAGTGCCCCGGAACCAGAATCAATGTACCGTCTTCCCGGGCTTTCAGGAAAGCCTGAAATATGAAGTTATAAGTGGTGAAGTCGATCTTTTTCACCGGAAACTTATCCATAGCCCATTTATCAGAGGCATAATATCCGCCCAGTATTTTTTCTGTTCCGGCTGTGGTGGCCCAGCCTGCCATTAATAATCCTGCTGCTATGATAAATCGTATCATTTCAATTCCCTTTATCGTTAATAGAGTTGTGTTTTTATTTTGTTGTCAAAATCGACCAGGATAAACTGGAAACGGTTCCATACTTCGGTGATGTCGGTTCCGGCCGAGATCCAATAGAGTATTTTGGATGATTGAAAGTCGCGCAGTGCGCTGGCGGCGGCATGACCGTCCAGAAACAGCACGTTGGCGCTTTTGTTATGACTGAGAAACGGATAAGCATACTTATCCGTATCGCCCTTTACGGCAAGAACAAAAGGACATTTTTTACTGACGCTCCAACCGTCAGTGAGCAGGAACAGATTGGATGGATAACGCTGGATTTTGACTGAGAGACATGGATAGCCCGACTGTCCCCCTGGGATGTAGCGGGCTGCATAAGTCTGTGACAACCGGGTATAAGCTGCTGAAAGCGTAGTCTGTGGGCAGAAGAAAATCTTATCGTTGGATACATACTTTGAGGATACCAGTTTGTCCCCGTAGAATTTCAGGGTGGAGTCATCCGGCAGCCAGAGTAAACTGTCGTAGTCATTGGCGTATTGAGCGAATGCCAGCCCGGCCTGCTTCTGGTTGTTGAGGCAGTTCACTGCCTTCGCCCTGTCCCTGGCACTGTTTAATGCAGGTAGCAACATTGAGGCCAAAATCGCGATGATCGCGATCACGATCAGGAGTTCAATGAGTGTGAAATTTTTCTTATTTGAAACCATGATATTTTTCCTTATTTTAGGTTGATAGTCTTTCGAAGATAAACGGGTTCATGCTGCCGGATTCGAGATTCCGCTCTTTTTCGTGTATTCCAGCGGGAAAACCATCCCCGGCCATTGGTAATTATCGGATAAAGCATGGAGATTTTGAATTCATCTACGGGCAAAGCACTTTGCGATGTATTTGTCTCCTTGGCGGCAGACTGCGACATTCCTGCAAATAAGAGATTTCTTCCCGGTAATAATTTTACTTTCATAGTTTACCTCTGCTATTTAAGCGATTACTATCTATTTCCTAACACCCTATATTCCAATGGTATTCCTTGAACATTAAGTTCGAAATGCATATTCCTGTCGACCAGCAGCGTCCATCTTTTTTCTTTGGACTGAACGGTTAAAATCACTCCATGATTCGTGTTGCGCTGTGACAGTCTTATCTGCGGCTGGCAACCGACGGCAACCGGAAGCAGAATGTACGCTGCCGCCATACTGGCTGCACGGGCACGATAGTTTACTGTCGGCATCTGCATATTACATCCGGCGCGATTGACAAAGCCGTCAACAATGGTAAAATCAGTAAATGCCGACGGATCGAAAGAGGCCAGTAGCAAGCCCGTATCCGGACTTTGCAACAAAAATGATTTGTCGGCGGGATTGGTTTTGCCATTCGGTGTTAGCGGATGGAATATCCAGTGATATTCATGCGATATCTTACTTTCCATATAGTCAACTACCACCATAAAATCATCTTTGATCATCGCCAGATGCCGCCGCCAACGCACCGGAATGCCCATCTGCTCCCATCCCATATGTTCCATTACAGCATAGTCAAAATCTTTTCCGGTCTGCCAATGAACGATTTTCGCACCGGAACCGCTTTTTGTATCTGACGTTGCGTTTTTGTCAAAATCGCCCTTGCCATCAATGATAACAGTATTATGTGCAGTGGCGGAAATATACCATGTCTGTCGCAAAGGGTCATCGTAATTGCAGACGCCGCTGTCGCCAAGAAACGGAACTCCGTTCCACCATAAATGGAACCCGAGTTTTCCGGCATGTCCGTGCCACAATATTTCCCGGCCAGCATCAAGGAATAAATAACCCCCTTGTCGATTGCGCATTACCGCCTGATGCGAATGGTGAAAACAATTTGACCCGTCATCGGTGGGGGTGTCGCCGGAGGACGACAATAACTCCGCCAGAATTTCAATGCTATGGTCGCACGGCATTTCAGTGGAATCGTTTACTGGCGGCATCGTGCCGTCAGGCTGCCGGGCTTGCCTCATAAAACGGTAACACTGCGCAAGGCGTTCCGTCCAAGCAGAATCAAAAGCAAGCCCGTTTGCTTTTCCGATCATCCAAGCATCGCGAAAAATTGAAACAATAAACGGATAATATCCCGGGGATAATTCGACAGAATTTCCGTCCCGTAAAAAAGCATGTCCGAGATGATGTGTCAATATGGCGAGTCCTTTTTGCGCCAGCCAGTCCGCATCCGCCGTATCGGGAAACAGCATGCCCGCCGCCAGCATGGCCAGGCCGCCGTGCGCCTGGTGATTGTCGGCATCATGATAATCCTGGCAGCCGAAGTCTTTCAACAGGATTTTACCATGAGCTTCGATCCATCTTTTCAGTTCAAATTTTTCAGAATCTGTAAAGCCTTCTACGCACAGATAGTAGCATACTGTAATCACTATGGTCCGCCAGGCGACCTGCATGTCTTTCCATGCATATTCTCCGGAACGATAGTAATCTTGAAAATCCTGAGGAAGCGGATTGCCGTCGTGCCAGCGTCGGCAGAAAGCCATGATTTCATTCAGATACGATTTCTCACATGTAAGGAAATACTGTCTGGCAAAACTAAGCAGGAAGTACCACCGATGCAACCAGACATGCTTTTCTAATTCCTGCGGAACGGTATTCTCATAGTGTTTCCAATTGATGGGCTCTCCCCAAAGGCGTTCCAGATTTCCGGAACGGATGAAATCAACCGTTTCCAAATCGCGCTCAGACTTTACCAAGGACAACTGTATCAGCCGCCCTCCCTGATCCAGAGGGAAATATTCCAGCGCTTCATATTTTTTCAGATACTCATAGAATGGAAATACTGCCATATTAGCACCATGCTTAAGCGTTTCAGGAACTTATATTTTACTAATCTGCTTAAGATTATTCCTGCACGAAATGTCGTGAGCCTTGTCCTTGTCCCTGGCCTTATTCAATGCCGGCAGCAGCATTGAGGCCAAAATCGCGATGATCGCGATCACGATCAGGAGTTCTATGAGTGTGAAATTCTTTTTACTTGGCTGCATGGAGATACTCCTTTTCTGTAATATTTTAGGCATGTTTCAAAAGCCCAGTTGACATATTTCATGTCACTGGGCCTGAAATGACATCTATTTCTTCTCTGTTTTCTTCCTGAATGAACCTGACACTTTCACGCGCTTGAGGACGAAGCAATTCCTGTCCTCGATGAACC
>CAIKZE010000150.1 GCA_903831825.1 uncultured Lentisphaeria bacterium
GCCAGAATCAATTCCCATCCATTCCGGAAGCTGGCGGAACTGCTGCCGCATAACTGGAAAGCCGCAAGGGAAAAGAAATAAATCAAAGTTGTCAAAACCGTGCGCTGTCTTCCGTGTCATGGACTCGTCGGGAGCTTACGTTTTACTTTTCTTTGTGCCTTTGCGTCACGCCTGCGGCGGATAAATCTTTTTGAGAGATAATTCCCTCTCAATAACAAAAAAAGCCGCACACGGCATTACGCCGGCGCGGCTTTTTTAATAAACTTAATCAGGCCGGATCCACGATGGCGAACATCAACGTGATGGCGAAAACAATTTTATCGCCGACCTTGATGCTGCCGGTGCCTTTGCCGAAACGGGACTGGCCGGGCGGAATATCGAGTTCGCAAACCATCTGGTCCCCCGGGAAAATCGGATGGAAGGCTTCAGCCCGGTCAATGGACATGAAATATCCCAGTTTCCCTTTATTTTCCGGACGGGAAAGCACACAGGCGCAACCGGCCTGGGCGATGATCTCGCATTGCAAAGATTCAGGCAGCACCGCGTAGTCGGGGGTATAGCCGCAGTAGATTTCCTCATTGGCGGTGGTATTCTTGACCGCGATGATATGGTCGCCTTCGATTTTAACGATGTTGTCAATCAGCAGAAACGGATAGCGATGGGGAACGATGGACATTATCTCATTTATATCTTTGGCGGTACTCGCGGATTTATCGTATTCGTTGAAAAGCTGCGGCATGGCGTCAGGATATTGTCTGGGGCGCACGCCTAAAGTGATTTTGGCCTGGCAGGTCAGTCCGGCATTATTGCTGGTGCTGGCGGTAATCATGGCTTCCGTATCGGTTACGGATTCAACTTCGACGTCAATTTTCAAGCGGTCGCCGGGAAGATTGGGTTTGCGGAATTTAACCCGTTCCACGATCTTCATATAAACATCGTTTTTACCGGAGGGATCGAGTTTTTTCTGTACCGCGATCTGGGCCAGTTGCTTCATGGCTTCAACCTGAAGCACACCCGGCATGATCGGATGATTCGGGAAATGCCCCTGAAAATACAACTCGTTCATGCTGATGTTTTTTACTCCGACATATTTGGTTGCGCTTTCAGCGACGGCCCGGTCGAGCATCAGCATCGGGTAGCGGTAGGGCAGGATTTCTTTAATTTCTTTCAGACCTAAAATTTTGCCGATCATGTTATTTCTCCTCTTCTTCTTCTTTGAATTATGTTATCAATACATTTTCTTCATAATCACGAAACTGTCTGTTTCAGCATCTCCAGCGCAAGTTTCACATTCATCGGATGCCCCGGCTTAATCGCAATAATATTGGCTTTCACCCGGCGGCCGCAAAGGAAAATATCGCCGACGATATCCAGAATCTTATGCCGGACGATCTCGTCACGGAAGCGGAGCGATTCTTTGCAGATAATCGCGCCGTCATGCAGAATGGCGGCATTGTCCAGACTGCCGCCCTTGACCAGCCCCATCGCCAGCAGTTGCTCCAAATCGCGGAACTGGACGAACGTTCTGGCGGACGCTATCTGAGCGGAGTATGACTCCTGATCGATCTGCAGCGACATATACTGCGGGTCTATCGGACAGCCTTTAAATGACGCCAGACAGCTTATCTTCAGCGTATCCGACGGCGCCAGCACCATCTTAGTTTCGCCTTCTTCCAGGAAAATAGTTTGTTTCGCGGTCCAGTACAGAGCAGGCGCATCCTGTTCGACGCTTCCCGCCTTAATTATCATTTCCAGATACGGCAGTGCGCTGCCGTCGGCAATCGGCGGTTCCTGTCCGTCCATCTCGACCACGGCATTGTCAATCATACAGACATGAAGCGCGGACATGATGTGCTCGATGGTGTAGACGACGGCCTTGCCGGAGGCGATCGTCGTGCCGCGGCGCACATCAACCACATTCGACGCAAGCGCTTTTACTTCAGGATGTTCCGGCAGATCAACGCGCCGGAAAGTTATGCCGTGTCCAGGGGCGGCCGGCAGTATCCGCAAAGTGGCCCTGGCCCCGGTATGCAGCGCAATCCCCGAAAGAAAAGCAGTATCTTTTAATGTTCTTTGTTTTTCCATATGCTTATGCTGATGTATAGTGTTATAAAATTCAAAAAATTTAATATAACGCAAAAAAACAGAAAATAAAATTTATTATTAAAATTTGAGCCGAAAAATATGGAAACAGGATTGAAGACCGTTGTAATTACCGGGCCGACCGCCACCGGCAAAACCGCGCTGGCGGTAAAACTGGCGGCCAGATTCGGCGGCGAAATCATCAGCGTTGACTCCCGGCAGGTTTACCGTGGAATGGATATCGGCACCGGCAAAGACCTTGAAGAATATACTCATGACGGCAAGCCGGCGCCTTATCATCTTATTGATATGGTGAATCCGGAAGATGAATATAATCTGATGGAATTCTGCCGCGACGCCTGGCAGGCCATCAGAGACATCGCCGACAGAAACAAGTTGCCGGTGCTGTGCGGCGGCACCCCGATGTATCTGAATGCAATACTGTCGGAATACGAACTGCCCGGCGGCCCGCCGGATTCCGCTCTGCGCAAAAGTCTGGACGGAAAAACGCTGGAAGAATTGCTGGAAATATTGAAGAGAAACGATGAAAAGACTTACGACGCATTCAAAGACAGAGACAACCGCTACCGTCTGCTGCGCGCCATCGAAAAAACCGCGATTACGACTAATGCGCTGGATGAAAGCTGCTTCCGCAAACTGGACCCGCTGGTGATCGGCGTTTATTTCCCGCGCGCGGAAGTGCACCGCCGCATCGAAGAACGGCTGGACCGACGGCTTAACAACGGCATGATTGAGGAAGTAAAACAGCTTCATCAGCGCGGAGTGTCCTGGGAAAGGTTGGAGTTTTTCGGACTGGAATACCGTTTCATCGCGCTGCATCTGCAAGGCAAACTGAACTATGAAGAAATGCGCAATCAGCTTCTGTACCGGATCCGGCAGTTCGCCAAACGTCAGGATATCTGGTTCCGGAAACTGGAACGCGAAGGGCGGACCATCTTCTGGATCGATCAGCAAAAAGGGCCGGACCCGTTCAAGCTGGTTGAAGACTTTCTAGCCGGACGTCCCCTGCCCCGCCCCGAAATATCTCTGAAAGACATTTTTTACGGCCCGAAGACTTCCTAGCCGGGAATAGTGCGCTTTGCGGTTTCAATCGCCTCGGATACCAGCGGCAGGGTAAATTTAAAAGAACTGCCTTTGCCGGGTTCGCTTTCCACCCATATTTTACCGCCATGTTTTTTAACAAACTCATCGCACAGCAGCAGGCCCAGGCCGGTTCCATGTTCGTTTTCCGTACCGTACTCTGAACTGCCGACACCAGGTTTGAATAGTTTTTGGATGGCGTCTTCAGTCATACCCACGCCGTTATCGGAAACCGAGATTTCAACCAGACAGTCATCTGCCGCCGCCCGTAATTCGACCTCGCCATTCCTGTAGGAAAATTTTATCGCGTTGGTGATTAAGTTACGCAAGATGATTTTGAGCATATCCTTATCGGCGGTCGCCTTGAAATTGTCAGGAACGGTAATTTTCAATTTTATATTTTTCTGCACGGCAGTTTCATTTAATCCATCCAGTTCTTCATTCAGCAATTCATTTAAAACCAGCGGACACGGATTAAATAAAAGATTGCCGCGTTGCGCGCTGGCCCATTCCATCAGGTTCATCAGCATATTGTATGCTTTCCCGGACGCGCTGTTAATCACATTCACTTCCTCTTCAATGGTTTTGATATTGCCTTTTTTAATATCTTCTTTCAGCAGATCGCCGAATCCGAGAATATTGTTGAACATATTTTTCAGATCATGCCCGATGATGGAAAGGAACCGGTCTTTCGCATCATTCAAATCCCGCAGCTTTTCCGTAATTTTTTTGCGCTCGGTGATGTCAAAGAAAAAACCGATGGCCACCTTTCTGTTATCAATAGTGACAACCTGTCCGCTGATCAGTACCGGGATGATTCTGCCGCTCTTATCCAGAACGTCTGCTTCAATTTCTGAATAACAGTCATTTTTGACCGTATCGAAAAAATGTGCTTTCACTTTCTCCCGATCTCCGGGATGAAGCTCGGCAACAGGCCGTCCGGTTATCTCCTGTCTGGTGCGGCCGACCAGGTTTTCGGCAACGGGATTACAATCCATAATCATCCCTGTATCCGCATCAACCAGAAAAATCGCGCTTCCGGCATTTTCAAACACCGACTTAAATTTAATCTCCGACTTCTGCAGTTCTTCTTCAGTCTGTTTGTGTCCGGCAATCTCATCGCGCAGCGCCTGGTTGGCATCGCTAAGCTGGGCGGTACGTTCCTTGACCAGTTCCTCAAGCTGCCCGCGGTGCCGGCGCAATTCATTCTCCATGCGGACGCGCCCGGTAATGTCGCGACCGATAAACGATACCCCGATAATTTTTCCCTCACTGTCCACGACCGGAGAAATTGCCAGCGAGAGATTGACATTTCTACCGTTTCTTCTCCGGCAGGCAGTGTCATAATGCTCCACATTTTTTCTTTTCTTGATCTTTTCGAGCAAGGCCGCCATCTCGTTTTGATTAACCGGCGGAATCAGCATCGCTATTGACTTGCCGAAAACCTCAAACTCTTTATACCCGAAACTTGCCTCAGCTCCTCTGTTCCAACTGGTGATAATTCCATCCAGCGCCACTGCAAAAATCGCGTCGTTGGAATTTTCAACCACAGCGGCAAGCTGCCGGAGTCTTTCTTCAGAATGTTTGCGTTCTTCGTACAGTTCGCGATAAAATACGGTGCGCTGGCGCCACCACCAGAGGCGGATTGCGGCAGCCAGGCCGATAATCAGGAAAAACATGCCGGCAGCCGCAATCCAGGCCTGCTCGTACAATGGGGCATAAATTTCTTTTTTATCAATCTTGGCAATCATGATCCAGGGAGTATCCGGGATTTTCCTGGCGGCCGCCAGCACTGGTACGCCACGGTAATCCACCCCATTAATAATGCCTGTCGCGCCTTTTACGGCTTTCACTGCCACAACCTTGTCATCCGTAAGCGGAATCCGGAATTTAAGCGCCGTGTCTTTGCGGTAGCGCAAATCATTTAAAAACAAAACAGTGTCACCTTCGCGGCTGATTAAAAGTGTTTCCGCGGTAAGGCTCGGCATCGGCCATGACTGAATAAGCTCATACAATTCTGATTGCGGATTCAACCGCATAAAAACAATGCCAATAACGGCTTCGGGCGTTTCCGGCAGAATCAGCGGAATGACTATGTCAAAATGGATAAAATCAACCGTGGAAGCAATATGCAAATCGGAAAATACCGGCATATGGTCAGCAAGTGCCTGTCCAATCAATCCTTTTGCATGTATGCCAAGTTTGCCGGCATTTTTACTGGATAAGACCTCCCTGCCTTTTGCGTCAAATAAGTATACTTCAGCAAAAAGTCCGTGTGCTTGAAGAGACTTCATCCAAGTTGCAATATCTTGCTTCTTCTCCGCATTGTCCGGGTTTTCGAAAAAAGCTTTTACCAGGCGGGCAAATAAAGGATTATTGTAAATATACTCAATATGATTTAACCGTTCATTGCGCCACCGCACAATCTGGGCAACTCGAAAATCTGCAATGGCCGCAAGTTTATGCTGCTCGTTTTGAACTATGTAATTCTTCTGAACAAGGAAATAACCAACTCCGCCGAATATAATTATTATCAGCAGCAGCATAAAGACGGCAAACAATTTATATGGAGAAGGCAATGCGGACGTTATTTTTTTAATCATAATTCCCCCTCCTCCACACCAGTAAAGTTTTTTCTTAAAAACATAACTTGTTTTCAGAAAATTCTTTTCACGGATTAATTCAGGTACGCACGATCTTTTTCTCTTACTTCATACCATAAATTATAACTGTTCAAAATATATAATTCAAGACAATCAGCATATTTTTATTATTATAATTTTCCAATATCCATGATTTTTAAAGCGCAGACAGTCTGGAATAAGGGCAAAAAAAGACTTCGTCCGCAGATGATTTACACATCTGAAAAATCCGCATTCAGTTCCTGGACTTTACGTAATTTTCTTGCGGTCGGTGATGTCGGTGATAATATGCACGGCGCCGGTAAATTTACCGTGCGAATCAAGCAGGGGATCGACCAGTATTGCATAATTACGTCCATTAATGGACAATTCCATGCTTTCCCGGCATCGGCTCTGGCGAGCGCGAATAAATGGACAGTCTTCAATCGGCGCTGATGTTCCATGCACAATTTCAAAACAATAGCGTCCAATAATTTTTGCTGATGTTTTGCCGAACATCCTTTCCATGGCGGCATTGCATTTCAATATTCTGCCGTCTTCAGCCAGAAGCAATACGGCGTCACTTACATTGTCGAGAATAGCTTGCCATGTCTGCTCTTGCATCGCCATCTCTGTCAACTGATGTCCGGCAATCTCATCGCGCAGCGCCAGATTGGCCGCGCTAAGCTGGGCAGTGCGTTCCATGACTTGTTTTTCAAGTTGTTCGCGATGCCGGCGCAATTCATTCTCTATGCGGACGCGCCCGGTAATATCGCGAATGGTACCCTGCAACACCGTATTGCCGCGATATTCCAGACGGCTCAGCGATACCTCCGCATGAAACGGAATGCCATCCCGGCGCACGTGAGTCCATTCGAAAAAATCCGTTCCGTCCCGGTAAGCCTTTTCGATGTGTTTTACGGCCGCCGTTAACGAATCCTGTCCGTCGGGCTGGTTTGCCGTGGACAGTTCGCTTGGACGCTTTGCCACAAACTGTTCTTTGGAATAGAAACCGAAGAGGTCCAGGGTTGCTTTATTGCAGTCCAGAAACACATCTTTGTCCAGCATCATAATTGCATCCCGCGAAGACTCAAAAAGCGCGCGGTATTCTTCCTCCGACTTCTGCAATTTTTCTTCCATCTGCCTGTTTGCGGTAATATCGCGGCCGATAAAAGATACCCCGATAATCTTTCCATCGCGGTCCATGAAAGGAGAAATTGACAATGATAAATGGCATGTTTCAAAAGCCCAGTTGACATATTTCATGTCACTGGGCCTGAAATGACATCTATTTCTTCTCTGTTTTCTTCCTGAATGAACCTGACACTTTCACGCGCTTGAGGACGAAGCAATTCCTGTCCTCGATGAACC
>CAIKZE010000151.1 GCA_903831825.1 uncultured Lentisphaeria bacterium
AAGCGGTTGCGCTCTCGTCATGTCGGCTGCGTGCCGTATGAGTTCAGTCGCTACCCCGGTAGCGCCAGCCTCATCCGGCCCACCCCGCCAAAGACGAAATTCGCAATCTTTACTTGCTTTAAGATTGCGATTCGGTATAAAGAATGGCTTTCATAACTTCAGTTCCTGATATTCACAGATGGAATCCAGCCACTTATCAAGCTGCAGCCAGTATTTATTGGCCCGTTCCGGCAGCGCCATGTCGCCGATTCCCGCCTCCACAACCTGCTCGATAAACAGTTGCTGCTCATAATTTTTAGCTTCATCACTGGTGAGCGAGTCCGGCATGAACCCGTTTTCGTGGAGAAAACCCATTTTTAAAATCACTGAACAATGCAGCCTGTTCCACAACTGTCCGAAAAATCTTTGTTTGATCAGTTCCTCATTGCCCGCGGAGCTGAGATGAACCAGCACATTGCCCAGTATAATGCTGGTCTGGGGGCAGGGGAGATCCGGTTGCGTATTGCTTAAAAGGAAATTGCCCAGTTTATTGGCGAGCAGAAAATTTTCCGGGACTTCGGCGACGTTGTCGTGTTCCGCAATCAGTTCCGCCGTGGTTATGCTGTGCAGCGTGGAATTCAGGCTTTCGTTAAACGACACCTGGATTTCCCTGAAAAGGTCGATTACCGGATATTTTTTGGCGCTGATTTTCAGTTCGCCTTTGGCCAGCAGGTCAAGTTTGCCGAAATCCGGGCTCAAGCCGCTGACAATCAGGCTGGTCTCCATATATGGAGTTTTGCGCAGCACGATCAGATTGGTTGTAACCAGACTCATTTTGCAACCCGGGTTTAAGATTGTTTTTCCAGCAGCAAATTAAAATAGAGACAGCAGCGGTCAGGCAGAAATGACGGCAGCCGTTTATAATTTTTAAGCTTGAAATATTTTTGCGCCGCTTTCAATACCGCACGGTGATTGGTGACGTGGTGGTCGTCAATATTATTGAACCCGATAGCTTTGAACAGCCACGGCATGACCCTGTTTACGCTGGGCATGCCGATAAGCAGATGGCCGCCGGGCTTCATGATGCGATGCATTTCTTCAAGGATCGGCTCGAATTCGCTGATATGTTCAAAAACTGAAAATGCGGTAATCAGGTCGAAATAATTATCGTGGTATCCCGCCTTCAGGATGTCTTCCTGCTTCAGCGTCGCCGGTATATTCTGCCCGTTCAGTATTTCCGTGAGAGTTCCGGCGTCGGACAGAATGTCAATGCCGTGCAGTTCTTTGCTGATTCCGGCCAGGGTATTGAACAGCAATCCGCTGCCGTAGCCGAAATCCAGCACCCGGTCATACGGCGGCGTCAGCAGGAACAGTCCGTCCTGAATCCGCTTTACATACAGTCTGCCGATCACCGGTTTGTAATAATAGCGCAACGGATCGTCATAGCGTGTTACCGGCGTATAGACTTGTTCTTCCGGAAGCTTGAACAAAACTGACTTTCGGGCCATAGTTTTTCCTGTCTGCTTAATGTGTTTCCTAAAAATATATGGTTTTTACCGTATTTACAAGCCTCGCGGCCGCGTCAATTCACTTTTCAGAGTTTGATCCTGATCGCCCTGCCGAAACCTTTCGGGAACTGGTAAGGCAGGCATTTTTCGAACTCAGGCGGCGCTTTATCAATCTGAATGGAACCTCTCGACGGCGCTTCATAACCGGCGGCCCATATTTCAATGTCGGCTTTCCGCGGGTCAATGCCGTTGAAAATCAAGCGGTAGAAAGCTTCGCCGCCGTCCGGCACCCGCGCGGCAAAGAATTTCTGGCCTTTGTCAATATCCGGGCAGAGGTTTCTGGCTTCGCCGTGTCCCGGCTGATTCCAGGGAATTTCCGTTACCGGAACCGCATAACATGACCCTTCCGCGCCGGGATATCTTGAAGAGAACAGTTTAAGCTGGACTTTTTCCGGATTGGGCGTTTTAATCCTGAATTGCAGCTCGAAATCCCGCAGACGATACGGAACTTTCATTGACAGGTAAACTTTCAATGAATGGGCGGCGGCTTCTTTAGCGGTGACCTCGCCTTTCAACTCCGGCTCCTGATAGATTTGTTCGACATAAGGCCTGACTTTGTCATTTACGCACAGCGATGCCGGAAAGCGGTATTCGTATTTTTTGCCGTTTCTCTCCGCCATATAAGAGTACGGGAAGACCGGTTTGATGTTTTTGGAGCTGAGGATCAGGATTTTTACCTCATGGGCCAGCATGGTGATGCTGCTGTCCGGATTCATGAATTCGTAATGCGGATAGAATTGGTAAACCGTCTTCACTTTATGCTCCGCGATTTCGCCGCTCTTGAAATTTACGGTCTGCGGAACTGGCGACGGATTACGAATAATGCACCAGCTTTCATCTTTGCCGGGCTGGACGAATCCGTATATCTCGCCTTTATTCGGATTGCCGGGAAGCATCCTGCCGTTGCCGACAAAAATGTGGGCGGCGTTTTTCCGGCAGAAAGCCATGATCCGGCGGAAACTGTCAGCCTGCCATTCCTCAAGCTTTTCCGGCTGGAGGGTATAGGCCAGATAAGTGCTGCCGCGCATGAACGACATCCACAACGCGTTGGCCCACTGGCCTGGTTCTTCAACGAACGGATTGCGCATCGCGTCCGGAAATTCATGATTGTCAAAGCAATCCAGCGGCAGCGCGCTTTTATCCCGCCGCAGAACGTTGTAATACATGGTGTCCCGGTGGGTGGTTGAGCTGTCGCGCTGACTCTTCGACGGAAATGAGGTGTACTCTGAATCGCCGCTGTCAGGCAGCCATAAATGGTTGGCATGGCAAAGCCACCAGGGCGAGGTCCACCAGCCGTTGCGGGTAATGATGTCCGGGTTCTGTTTACGCATGGCTTTATTTATGGCGAACATTACATTCATTGAAGCCTGACGGATATGGTTTCTGGTAGGATATTGCTTTTTCAGGGTGGGATTGGTCGCGCATTCGTTATCCCAGTCTATCTTGAAATGTACCGCCCCGATTTTGCTGACGAGCTCACAGAAACGCTTTTCCAGCAGCATGGCGAACTTTTTGTCAACCATGACGCCGTAGCCTTTGCCGCAATAGGCGGCGCTGTCGCCGCTGCCGGTTTCCAGCTTGTTTTGCGTCATGTATTCCGGACTGATGCCCATCGGACCGTTATGCGACAGCCACAGGCTGATTTTGGCGCCGATATCCTCGACTATTCCATTGAGCTTTTTCAGCCCTTTGTCTCTGCCGACCGATTCCTTGGCCTGAAAGACCGACTGGCGGTCATTCCAGCCGGCGTCCAGGGTGAAGACATCGGGAATCAGGTCGAATTTAGCGAATGCCTTGAAAAAACTTACATAGTTTTCATAACTGACGGCGTATTCGTAATTGCCGATATAGGGGTCCGCCCAGAACGTGCAGAAGGACACCAGCGGCTTTTTCAGCAGCGGAATCCGGATCGTGTCGAGATATTTAAAAAATCCGGCGCGGGGATTATCGCTCCAGCCGAACACCGCTTCAACCGTTTCCAGCAGTTTCCCGTTCCACTGCGGATAATGCCGCAACCGGAACGCCGTTCCTTTTTTGGCCTTTTCCGATAGATTGAACCCGGCCGGATGTTCCAGTCCGGTAAAGTATTTTTCCCCGATGAGCGGATAGCCGCAACCGGGCATTCTGCCGATGCCCTCTTCTTCGCCCTGAGTCTGTTTCTCCGGCATGGTGGTGGCGCGATAGCCGCAGAGTTCCAATTTGTCGTCCAGCAGTTGATTATCAACTTCCGCATAATCGGGAACCGGCAATATGGTCTTGGCGGTGATATCCACCCGCTTTTTGAACCAGCAGCCGTCAGCAAGTTTGAGCGTGACTTTGAATTCCAGCCCTTTGCCCGCAAAACTCTGGCTGATGCTTTTGCCGGTGATTAGCGGCTTGTCGATGGCTTTTTCAGCTTCGATTCTTTTGCCGCCGATGCTCAATGCCGCCGCCGGCCACGCCAGTTTCAATATTTCGCCTGACTGTCTGTTGGTTACTTCCAGACTGTTTCCCGCAACGCTGATTGCCAGCCATTTATTTTGAGTTTTCATTTTTATCCTGATCTGTTTAAACTTATTCGCAAAAAAAACTGAATTATCTAACTTAAGAATTTTACGGCGTTTTTCAATGACTCTTACAATTTTTATTAGCTTTTTTATTATGACAAATCCTGGGAAGTATGGGAAGTATGGGAATGCCGTCCGAGACGGACGGCGCTACACTCAATCTGCCACTCCGAGACTTTGGAGTGCCGTTGAACAGAGACTGTTTCGCCCCTGCGACCAGCATAACCCATCGGGCAACCGCCCGACTCCGAGACTTTGGAGTGCCGTTGAGCAGAGGCTGTTCCGCCTCTGCGACCAGCATAACCCATCGGGCAACCGCCCGACTCCGAGACTTTGGAGTGCCGTTGAGCAGAGACTGTTTCGCCCCTGCGACCAGCATAACCCATCGGGCAACCGCCCGACTCCGAGACTTTGGAGTGCCGTTGAGCAGAGGCTGTTCCGCCTCTGCGACCAGCATAACCCATCGGG
>CAIKZE010000152.1 GCA_903831825.1 uncultured Lentisphaeria bacterium
AGTTCGCCGTATGAACGCTTGACCGGAATTCGCGAAAAAGGCTCCCCGATTAAGAAACTTCTGGAACTTTCAAACAGAAACGCGGACGATACCTTCTCCGGCGGGAAGCAAGCAGCTACTGAATTAGTATTGCTCAAAGCTTCCTGAGAAACAGAACGCCCTATACGGAGGCAAGTTGAACTGGGGCTTGAAAACTCCAGGGCGGCTACGTCTAAAAAAGTGTCAACTATCTATAACACTTTTTGAAACATGCCCGAAATTCAACGCTTTTTTCGCCAACTCATAATGCATAAACAACGGCACGCAAATAGATACCGCATCAGGGCGCGCCTTTTGCCAGCATTCTTCAAGCGTTTTATAAACGGGCGTCTGCTTCAAACGCTCCACCGGCAAATCAAGTTTACCCTTATTGCCGGTATTCTCGATGCCGCTGAAAATATTTTCCCTGCTGTCAACTATCGCGCAAAGTTCAAGATTCTTATTCCCAAGAATATTTTTCGAATGAACCACCCCCATAAAGCCAAATCCGACTACTGCCACTCTTTTCATTCAGCATCTCCTTATATTCTTAATCTATTTATGTATATATAATAAACGAAAAAGAAGTTTAAACAATGGATAAAATCGCCAACAGTAATGCCAATATTTGCCATCAGCCGATAAATTCGCCGCCCAGGACGATACTAGCGAATTTATGGCTTCAGGATTTAAAATTGCGGTTGATGTAAGGGTTACGCCCTGATTTCGCCTTCGACAAAAACTTTTTCCGGTGAAAAATCATTTTTCAGAATCAGGATATCGGCATAAAATCCGGGTTCGATTTTGCCGAGTTTTTCCAGACCAAGCGATCTGGCTTGATTCCAGGAAGTAGTCTTAATCAGTTCTTTCAGCGGCATTCCGGTAATCTCATGGATATTTTTCAAGCCCTGATAGAAAAGCAGGGTACTGCCGGCCAGCGCGCCGTTGGACGACAGGCGGGCCGCGCCGTCCTTGACCACCACCGGCAAGCCGCCGAGATTGTAATCGCCGTCTTTCAAACCGGCGGCGCACATCGCATCCGTAATCAGCAGAACCTTTTCCGGTCCTTTGATCTTGAATATCAGTTTAATCATATCGGGAGAAATATGCACTTTGTCGCAGATCAGTTCAATGAAAACTTCATCATGCAGCAGCCCTGCCCCGACCAGCCCGATATCGCGGTGATGCAGCGGGGTCATCTGGTTGCAGAAATGGCTCAAATTTTTCAAGCCCAGCGCATTGGCTTTTTTGAAGTCGGCATATGCGGCGGAACTGTGAACGCACGACGGCGTAATTCCGGCGGCGAGCAGTTCACGCACAAAAGTGCTTCCGCCCTCAACTTCAATCGCGAAAGAAACTTTGGCGACTTTCGAAATCGCATCCAGGCGTTTGACCTCATCAATGTCCGGCCTGCGGACAAACGCGGGATTCTGGGCGCCGCAGCATTTGCTGTTGATATACGGCCCTTCCAGATGGATCCCGGCAATTCTGGCCCCCTTGACGCCGCGCTTGACGTATTCGGCGGCAGTCTTCATTGCCGGCCTCAACTGCTCTTCCGGCAGCGTCAGGGTGGTCGGCAGCAGGGTGGTAACTCCTTCTTTCAACTTATCAATCCCGATGGCATCCATGCCTTCCTGTTTGCCGTCAGTAAAATCGAAACCGGAGCGTCCGTGACAATGAACGTCAATAAATCCGGGAACCACCATTTTACCTTTGGCGTCAACGGTATTATCCGCCGATGGCAGCGTCTCCCCGTCCGCATAAACTCCGGCGATAAATTTGCCGTCAATCAATACCGCGGCGTTTTCAAGTTCCGTATCAGGAGAAATCAGATGACAATTTTTTATTAAAGTTTTCATAAGTGCCTTTATTTTATAGTTCTAAAGTGCTAAAGCTCTGTCTTCTATCTTTTCCAGTAACCAGCGTTTTCCTAATCTGGGAAGACTGGGAAGACTGAGAAGACTGGGATAATGCCGTCTCGGTATTCTCTCCTCATTCCTCATTCCCCATTCCCCATTCCTCATTCCTCATTCCTCAGTCACCAATCACTATTCACTATTTGATCGCGGGAAGGCTGGCGGCAATGACCGCCTGGCCGTGACGTTTGAACTGCTCATCCGGAGTTCTGAACGTAATCTGTTTCGCCAATTCCGGGAATTCCTGGTTCAGCACGTCTTCAGCGACCTGAAGGATGATTTCGCCGCCTTCGCCGGAAGTGACCCGTCCCAGGATCAGCAGATTGCGGATTTCATAGAAATCGGCGTAATGCGCGATGGCATATCCAAAACAGATACCGATAGTGCGGTAAATCTTCGCGGCGCGTTCGTCCCCTTCGCTCATCAGCTTCTGGACGCCGACCAGTCTTTCCGGGAAAGACATATCCTTCGGAAATTCGATGCCGGCCAGCGGCGCGAGCCTGGCCACCCCCTGCTGGGAGAAATACTGTGCGCCGCAGCCGATATCGCCGGACCACTCGTCGGCGGGCGCGTTTTCGCGGTAGTCAATCGGCACAAACGCCAGTTCATTGAGCCAGTCGGTAATATTGCCCTGCATGTTGACGTATCCGCCCGCCTGACTGGTTCCCATGGAGAGCCCAAGCACGCCGTTTGATTTCATCGACATCGCGCCGGCCAGAGCGGTGACTTCGCCGTCATTGGCGACGACCAGCGGAATATTATATTGTTTCTGAATGTCGATAAAAATATTCTGGACATGCTTCTGGAAATCTTCCTTGCTCACGCCGCGGAAAAGCGAGGCGATGCGGGGCTTATTGTCAACGTAAACCCCGGCGGCGCTGCCGCCGATGGCGTCAACGCGCGGCAGTTTGTCGGCAGCGCGTTTAATGGAGTCAAGAATGCCCTGGCGGTGGTATTCCGGGTCTTTCTGGAAATACGGGTCCCAGGTAATTTCTTCAGTGAACACGACTTCGCCGTCCTTCACCGCCGCGCACTTGCGGTCGGAACCGCCGAGGTCGAAACCGATGCGGCAGCCGTCCATATGTCCGCCGAGCTGCACTTGGATTTCATGGCTCTTCGGGGCGTCGGCCAGCGCACAGGCAACCACTTCAAACGGTTTGCCGTAAATGCGTTCGCCCATAATCTCATAATCGAAAGCCCTCGCGCCTTTCGCGGAATAAATCGCCCGGATGTCGTCGGCCAAAGCGCTGCACCCGGCAATGGTAACCCGGTAGCCGCCCTTCATCCAGAGCAGGAATTTGATGATGCGTTCAACATATTTGACATTCAATGCCTTATATTCGCCTTCATGCGGGAAAATTTCAGTGGCAAAGGTTGATACCGTGCCGTTGGGCCGGTTCAGCGCAATCACAATTTTTTGGGCTTTGCCGGACTCCGCCGCCGCTTTAAGGTAACTTCTGTTCCACAATGCCGCCGGGACGAATTCCGGATCAAGTTCAGGTTTGGTTTTCGGAGCTGTTTGAATCTTCATAGTTTAATCTCCCGCATATTAAAATATTAAGTAATGTCAATCTTTTTTACATTGTCCGTAAATAATATAATAAAGCCTTTTTTCGAAAATTCTATCATAATTACGTTATTTTTCGCAAAAAAACAGTTTGTAAGCCCAATTCAAACGCCGGGTTGCGCAACATATTAATAATAACGGAATATTAAAAGCATCACACGACATCTATCCGCAATGTTCAAGTACAGAAAAGCACAAAGATTAAAATCTCTATTTGTTCAATTCACTTGTCCTGGTATATTGATTGCCGGATTCACTTTTCTGAATACCTCTTGATCAAGTACCTCGATAACGGAGAAAGCTAACAGATGCAACGCTTCACCTTCGAAGAGAGTTATTGACGTTACTGTATTGCCAGTTTTCCAGTCAACAATTCGTATCTTTTCCTCGCCCTGTTGCTCTTCCCAGCAAATCGACCAATGTCCAACTCCATTACGGACTTGTCTGAACAATTCATGTGCAAAGGCGTCGCGCGCCTGAGCTAGGGTGGGGTAAGTTTCATACTTCTCTTTCAGAATCTTATTCATTGGCGAATCCATGTCTAGAAGGACGCGACCAAGTGGACCATCGATGATGAGAAACGTGGGGAGCCATCTGTTGATGTGCCATCCTCGCCTTGCGACACTACGAACTTCTATTGGAGTGTTCTGCCATTTCGTGTTGGATGCCATTGCAAGATGGGATAGCATTGTTTCGACTGTTTCTTGGATTATCGGATTCGCCTGTAGGTAGGAGCGAATCGTTACACGAATAATGTCATGCTGCATAAGGAACCGACATTCTCTAACCAAATCTGAATAGGGAGAAGAGGATGTTGCCCATTTCTTGGACATACCGCGCAAAGCAAGACATTGAAGTAGCATCCCGAACAACTTGTCTTTATTAGCGAATCTGGAATCTTGACTCATCTTTATCCTTAAATAAGTTCAACTATTTTATTAGCTTCTCTTTATATTCGCGTTTATTAGCGTCCATTAGCGGTTCTTATTCCCCAGTATATTGAACCGCGAATAAACGCTAATTAACGCGAATGAATTCAATTTGTGAGAGCATACCGTCTCCATTCCATTCTTTTGCTGCCGAAATTAATAATCAGCCCCAATGGCAGTTTTGTCGCTTTAAGATAATTAATCAACTGGGCTTCCTCAATTTCTGTAATGTTTTTGATCGCCTTGATTTCGACAATGATTTTCCCAAAGCACAGGAAATCGGCGATATATTCCTTTGCCAATATTTTGTTTTTATAGTTAATGGCAATTAGCTTTTGCGCTTCAAACGGAATGTTGCCATTATGAAATTCGATTTCTAACGCCTCCTGATAAACCGCCTCAAGAAAACCGCATCCCAAGTTATTGGAAACTTCCATCGCGGCGCCGACAATTTGGTACACTTCATCTTTAAAGATTAATTTATCTTCACATTCGCGTTCATTTGCGTTCATTCGCGGTTCCTTTTCTCCGGGATTACTTTATGCCGAGCATCATATTGATGTCTTTAATCATACTGGCGTGAACACCCGTTACAATGTCAAGCATATCGGAATACTTCTTAACTTCTTTTTGTGACATATCCTGCTCAGTATTAAAAATTATGGTCAGTTCGGAAACCGGCCCCATAACCTTCATCATTTCCATCAGCTTCTTCTCCAATTGATGATCGGGAATGGTATTTTTAAAATCAAGCTTCCGTATCCATGCCGTATGGGCGTCAAGCAGCTCCAGTGCTTTTCTCCTGACCTTTCCCTGCGGGTTGTCGCGGAAAATATTGTAGTCTTTCTTTATCATCTTCCAGAGTTTAAGTATTTCCTTGTTAAACTCTTTCTGCAAATCCGGAAAAAGCTTTTCCACCCTGTCATCAAAGCAGCGTTTTTTCACATTGTCAAGGTCATCGCCGCCGGCAAACAATTCGTCCCGCATATAAGCCGCCAGTTCTTCGTCATTAATTGCAAATCCCATTATCTCAAACAACTGATTAAGCGCGGACTCTTCTTCAGATACAGAATCGTCATCCGCGCCAAAGTCTTCGTAATCAAAATCTTCCTCATCCATCAAATCGAATTCTCGGTCTTTTTCCCAGATCACAACATCCCCCGATTCGGAAGCCGCCAGATAAAAGTCATTCTGCTGTTTGAGCGAATTCACCGCTAAACTTGACGGCGATTGCAGTAAACTATGGTCGGACAGAAAGAATGCTCTGCTCAAAAATGTTTCAATCGGTTCCATCACTCCGAATTCCTCAACCGTCTCGATGCTCTTTCGCAAGCCTTTGGCAAAAACGCTGTCCCATTTCGCGGATTGCCATAATCTATCATCCGGCAGACGTTCAACCGTGCAAAGCTGCTTTTTATAGTCAACTACAGACACTAACAGCATATCGCCTTCTACTATTTTATTGACAGCATAAAAATCCTTGAAATCATAGACTGAAACCGTAACGACGGCATCCCTGCTGCCTTCCCCATGTTTGATTTCCTCCATAAAGGCGGAAATGTTATCTTCATTTTCAGCAGCCATAAGCTCCATCGTCCCCTTGGGGCCGAGCAATGAATAATAAATCATCAGGCTGGACAAGTTGAATTGGCTCTTTATCTTTTTGATTTTTCCCGAATTATGCCCCGCCGTCAGCGTGATCTCGTTGCCCCGATCAAAAAACGGGATAAACCGGTGTCCTGGAATTAATATCCCCTGTTCAATTTCCATCGCCGTCGGACGGACGCAGAACTGAGCTTTATTGAACAACCCGCTCCTGGAAAAAAAGAAATCATCCTCGTCATCATCGCCCAGGACGTCAATATAATTATCGTCCTCATCCAGTGCGGATTCAATCATGAAGGGATCGAAACCGTAAGGATCTATCCCGATTTTTTTGCATACGGCGTCACATATCTCTTCCGGATAAATAGGCAAACTTTTAGCGCCATACAACTTGTCAACAGCCTTGATAATTTCCGCGTCAATATCATCCATATACCACCACCGGTTTCATAATTTATTGCGATTCCTGATAATAATCCATTAATGTAATCAGTTGCAATGACAAGTCAATACGTTTCGGACGCCATTTTCTGAATTCCTGTTAATTTTTAATGTTTTGCGTGATAAAAAAATATCTTGTATTTTATCGTTTATTGAACCTGATTCCATACTGCCTGTTGACAAATTTACTATATATGTAGGGACAATTGAAAATTGAAAATTGAAAATTGAAAATTGAAAATTGAAAATTGAAAATTGAAAATTGAAAATTGAAAATTGAAAATTGAAAATTGAAAATTGAAAATTGAAAAACGTTGTGCTGAAGTGGTCTCCAAAGGCTCGGACAGTATGCCAGTTTCGCCGAAACTGGCAGAAAAGGCGGTTTTGGCAAAACCGCCATACTACGGCATCCTGCACCGGGATGTCTCCCGCGGCCACGGGATCCGGAATGTTTGTCGAAATTGAAAAACGTTGTGCTGAAGTGGTCTCCAAAAGCTCGGAAATGGCGGCAGCCGATGGGAATAATGGGAATAATGAGAAGTATGAGAATAATGGGAATAGCAATGCGGAAGAAAAAGCCGGGAAACGACAACGGTACTGCTCAACGGGTCTCTAAATCCTCGGAGTTGTTGGATTATTCTCAACAGTCTTCCACTCAAGCGGTGTCCATAATGTCCATAATGTCCATAATGTCCATAATGTCCATAATCAAACGGTTGTCCGTTAAGCTTTGCGACTATGTCTGCCGGGAGTACAGAAAAAATCCCCGGACATTGGACGCCGGGGATGAGGTATCGGGATTTCTGTCAGATGGCTGCTTTAATGGCGTTGACCAGCGTGGTTTTGTCCTGAAGACCGACGAAAGAACTTGCGACTTCGCCGTTTTTCAGGATGAAAATTGCGGGAATGCTTCTGACGCCGAATTTGGCGGCAATGTCCTGGGCTTCTTCGACATTGAGCTTACCGACGACGGCGGTGTCGCCGACTTCCGCCGCCACTTTATCCAGGACCGGTCCGAGCATTTTGCAGGGTCCGCACCAGGTGGCCCAGAAATCGACCAGCACGACTCCGCTCTTGGTTTCTTCGGCAAAATTTTCGGCGGTAAAATGTTTTACTTCAGCCATGATCAATCTCCTTATTTAATAGTTAAAACCGGTATTGCATTTACAGTCTCATTCATAATACTTCATTCGCCGGATAATTCAATCCGGCAAACAACGCCCAAGGTAAAAATTATTTGGAGATACATGTTTTTTCTAGATCACATACGCGCCGGTCCAGGCATCATTATTGGCATAGACTCTGGATTCGCGGGGAACCAGATACACTTCTTCATGCAGTTTCACCATAGTTTGATTGTAGCCGTCATGCGACAGATGCACCTGGATCAGGCGGTTATGGCGGTCAATGAGTTCAACTTTGACAATCGGCCCGGCAGTGAGCACCCGATAAACTTTGGCCGGCAGCGCAGGGCCGTCGCCGGGGGTGCTCTGAATGGTCAGATCGTGCGGGCGCACCAGCAGTCTGGCGGCATTTTCCCGGTTTTTAGTGAGCGGGACAACTTCATTAAAAATGGCGCTGTCGCTTTCAATGCGTCCATGAAAAACATTGACATCCCCCAGAAACTGCATGACAAATTCAGTTGCGGGGCGGTGAAATACTTCATTCGGCGTGCCGATTTGTTCAATGGCGCCGCAGTTCATCACCACAATCCGGTCGGCCACTTCCAGCGCCTCTTCCTGGTCGTGAGTGACAAAGATGCTGGTGACGTGCAGCGTATCATGCAGTTTTCGCAGCCAGCGGCGCAGTTCAGCCCGCACTTGAGCATCAAGCGCGCCGAACGGCTCGTCCAGCAGCAGGACTTTGGGCTCTATCGCCAGAGCGCGGGCAAGAGCGATGCGCTGGCGCTGGCCGCCGGACAATTGCGAGGGGTAACGTCCGGCCATAGTTTCCATCTGGACCAGGCGCAGCAGTTCATTGACTTTATCTTTGATGTCCTGTTTCGACGGGCGCTCATCGCGCGGTTTTACCCGCAGGCCGAATGCGATATTTTCAAAAACCGTCATGTGGCGGAACAGCGCGTAGTGCTGGAAAACGAATCCCACCTGTCGGCGGTTAACCGGACTGGAGGTCACGGTCCGGCTGTCGAACAGGATATCCGCATTGGCATTCCGGTCCGCCTCTTCAAGGCCGGCGACGATTCGCAGCAGGGTGGTTTTGCCCGAGCCGGAGGGCCCCAGCAATGCCGTCAGCTCCCCGGACTGGAATTCAATATTGATGTCTTTCAGCGCATGGAAATCGCCGAAAGTTTTACTGATATTTTTCAAAATAATGCTCATCTTTCATTCTCCCTATGTTCAGTCGTGTTTGCTTTTCCATTCCACGATACTCTTGAGCGCCAGGGTGACCAGCGCAAGTCCGGCCAGCAGCGATGCGACCGCGAAAGCCGCCACAAAATTATATTCATTGTAAAGGACTTCGACTTGAAGCGGCAGCGTGTTGGTTTCTCCGCGGATATGCCCGGATACGACCGAAACCGCCCCGAATTCCCCCATTGCCCTGGCATTACAGAGTATGATTCCGTACATCAGGCCCCATTTGATATTGGGCAGCGTCACCCGGCGGAAAGTCTGCCAGCCGCTTGCGCCAAGGCTGAGCGCCGCCTGTTCCTCGTCCGTCCCCTGTTCGCTCATCAGCGGAATCAGTTCCCTGGCGACAAACGGGAAAGTTACGAATACGGTTGCCAGGACAATTCCGGGAACGGCGAAAATAATCTGAAGGTCATGCTCTGCCAACCACGGACCGAACCAGCCGTGCAATCCGAACAACAGCACATAGATCAAACCGGAAACGACCGGAGAAACCGCAAACGGCAAGTCAATAAGCGTGATAATCAGGCTTTTGCCTTTGAACCGGAATTTAGCCAGCGCCCAGGAGGCGGCCAGCCCGAAAACCAGATTGACCGGAACCGCAATCGCGGCGACCAGCAGCGTCAGCCGCAGCGCGGCCAGCGCATCCTTTTCGCTGATGCTGGCCCACCACAGCGACAATCCCGCGCTGAACGCCTCTTTGAGCACAATTATCAGCGGCATGATTACGAACAAGAAAAGAAATCCAAGCGCGATGACCGTGATGGCCATATTGACTATCAGCGGAGGATTCAGGCCCGGACGCTTGTCTGTCGATTTTAATATATTTATGAACATGTTCTACCTTCCTGAATGTTTTCCGCTCCAGCTCTGGAACAGGTTAATCAGCAGAATCATCGCCAGCGAAACCAGCAGCATGGCAACGGCAATCGCCGTCGCCCCGGCATAGTCATACTGCTCCAGTTTGGTGATAATCAGCAGCGACGTGATTTCCGTTTTCATCGGCATATTCCCGGCAATGAAAATCACCGAACCATATTCTCCCACCGCCCTGGCGAAAGCCAGCGTAAAACCGGTAATTATCGGCGGCAGCAGCAACGGCAGAATCACTTTAGTGAGGGTTTGAGTACGGGAAGCGCCCAGGCTGGAAGCGGCTTCTTCCAGTTCCCGGTCCATCTCCTCCAGCGCCGGCTGCACCGTCCGGATCACAAACGGCAACCCGATGAAGATCAGCGCAATTGTAATTCCCAGTTGAGTGAACGCGACTTTAATGCCGATGGACTGGAGAAAAATCCCCAGTTTACCGTTCGGCGAATAAAGCATGGCCAGGGTAATCCCGCTGACCGCGGTCGGCAGCGCGAACGGCAGATCGACAATCGCATCAATCAAGCGTTTCCCGGGAAACCTGATCCGCACCAGAAACCACGCCACAATCGTGCCGAAAACCACGTTTACCGCCGCCGCAATCAGCGAAGCGCCGAATGTCAGCTTAAAGGAAGCCAGGACGCGGGGATCCAGGATTGTCTTGAAGAAGCCGCTAAAGCCGAGCTCACTGCTTTTGAACACAAGCGCGCTCAACGGCAGCAACACAATCAGTCCCAGATAGAGCAGCGTATAACCCAGCGACAAACCGAAGCCGGGCAGCACACTGGATTCTTTAAAGCGAAATGACATATTACAGGGTTCCTTATTTGTAACCGGGTTGATAGATCCGGTCAAAGATTCCGCCGTCGAAAAAGTGAGCCTTCTGAGCTTTCCGCCAGCCGCCGAATACTTCATCTATCGTGAAAAGTTTAGTTTTAGCAAATCTGGCAATGTCCGCCGGATCAGCCTTTTCCGGATAGGCCGGGCGATAAAAATGCCTGGCGGCCAGCCGCTGGGCTTCCGGGCTGTAAAGATATTTCAGATAGGCTTCGGCAATTTTTCTGGTGCCGCGTTTGTCAACGACTTTGTCAACCACCGCCACCGGCGGTTCCGCCAGAATGCTTATCGGGGGAACCACAATATCAAACTTGTCCGCGCCTAGCTGGTTTATCGATAGAAACGCCTCGTTTTCCCATGCCAGCAGCACATCGCCGATCCCGCGTTGGGCAAAAGTCGTGGTCGCGCCGCGGGCGCCGGAATCAAGCACCGGAACGTGTTTATACAGTTCCGCGATAAATTCCTGGGCTTTCTTTTCCGCCGCGTTGACTTCCGCCGCATTTTCGGGATTGTTTATTTTCTTCAAATCGCCCAATTCCCGATTCAACACATATCCCCATGCCGCCAGGTAATTCCAGCGGGCTCCGCCTGAAGTTTTGGGATTCGGAGTAATTACTTCCACCCCAGGTTTAATCAGGTCATTCCAGTCTTTAATCCCTTTGGGATTGCCTTTCCTTACCAGAAACACAATAGTTGAGGTATAGGGCGAACTGTTCCGCGGTAGATTCTGCTGCCAGTTCGGCGGGATAAGCTTGGATTGGGCGCTGATCTCGTCAATATCATAGGCCAGCGCCAGAGTGACGACATCCGCTTTCAGACCGTCAATCACGGCTCTGGCCTGCTTGCCGGAACCGCCGTGGGACTGCCGGATGTTAACCTTTCTGCCGGTTTCTTTTTCCCAATATTGGGCAAACAGCTCATTATAATCCCGGTATAATTCGCGGGTCGGGTCGTAAGAGACATTCAGGATTTCATCAGTTTCGACGGCATTTGCCGGAAACGGAATCCCCGAAAATAAAATCAGTATCACGGTCAAAACATATTGCTTAATCTTATTCATATTTAATCATTCCTTTAGTATTTTCATTATTGATTCAGGTTCAGTTATTGCCTGTACTTCTACATCGTATCATACACATTCGCAACCGCATTTTACGCCTCCCGTTAAAACCTTAAATATCATAATTGTCTGAATATATTTCCTGCATCTTGAGCGCCAGCGACAAAATCAAATCCGCCTGTTTGGCGGCAGCAATATTTACCCTCGGAGCGCAAGGCGGCCTGTTTGCACTGACTTCAGATACCAGGTCTCCGACCATATAAAAGTTATCATGAACCTGCAACGTCATGATGGCGTCGGCATTGCCCCATCCGGCCAGACCGGACGCGGATACCAGAAACTTGCCGGAACTGTAAAATGCCTCAACCAGCATACGCTTGGCTTCCGCGCGGTCAAAAGCTTCGACTACAACATCGCACCCGGCAAAAATTTCCCTTACGTTTTCCGATGTAATTTTTATTGGCAGGGAAACTATTTCCAAGTCAGGGTTGATTCTGCGCAGATTAACGGCCAGCACTTCCACTTTCGCCATTCCCAGTTGATCCTGAAAATAGAATTGGCGGTTGAGATTGCTGGATTCAACCAGATCAAAATCGCAGATCACAAAATGCTTGAAGCCGCTGCGCACCAGATTCAGAGCGCAGTTAGAGCCCAAGCCGCCGGCGCCGGCAATGCCGATCGTAAAAGATTCGATTTTTGCCAGTTGTTCCGGGGAAAAATGTTTCAGCAATCCCTGCCTGAACGGACTTGTCCGGTTTTCACTTTCCGACATCAGCCGCCTCCTACAAAAGTTAAAGCATAAATTATGTCGCCATCCTGCAGTTTGATTTCCGGCCAGGAGGTTTTGGGCGCGATTTCGCCGTTATATTCGATGACCACTTTTTCCGGATTGATTTTTTTCTGTTCCAGAAACTGCGGCAGATAAATATCCTGTTCGAGATACGCAGTCCCTCCGTTGAAACTAATCCTCATGTTATTTAATCTCCGGTTATACCTTTTCCAGCGCCTGTTCGAGGTCACCGATCAAGTCGTCAATGTGTTCAAGCCCGACCGAAACCCGGATCAGGTTTCTGGTAATTCCTGACGCGGCGCGCACATCTTCCGGCATGGAAATGTGCGTCATGGTCCACGGGTGTTCAATCAGCGATTCCACGCCTCCCAGCGATTCGGCCAGGGTAAATAATTTAACCGCGCCGAGCAGACGGAACGCTTCCTGTTCGCCGCCTTTGATTTTGAATGAAAAAGTACCGCCGCCGCCTTTCATCTGCCTCCTGGCAAGCTCATGCTGCGGGTGACTTTCCAGCAGCGGATGCAGCACGGCTTCAATTTTCGGATGTCGTTCCAGCCAATGCGCCAGCGCCAATGCGTTTTCGTGATGACAGCGCATCCTGGGCGCCAGCGTTTTTAGGCCGCGCAAGACCAGGAAACAGTCAAACGGCGCGGAACAGGTACCCAGCGCGTTTTGCAGAAATCCGATTTTTTCCGCAAGCTGCCGGTCCTTGACGATCAGTGCGCCGCCGACCACGTCCGAATGTCCGTTTATGTATTTGGTCGTGGAGTGCATGACAATGTCTATGCCATATTCCAACGGACGCTGAAAATACGGCGATAAAAAGGTATTGTCGCATATCGTCAAAATGTTTCTGGGTACGGCAAAAGCGGCGATAGCCTCCAGGTCAACCAGGTTCATCATCGGGTTGGTCGGGGTTTCAATCCAGATGCCGCGGGTGTTGGGTTTCACTTTTGACGCCAGCAGGTCTAGTTTCCTGAGATCGACGAATTCAACATCAATGCCGCGGGCTTTAACGATCTTAGTCAGCAAACGGTAAGTTCCGCCGTACAGGTCGTCATGGACAATCAAATGTTCACCCGGCTGAAAAATCTCAAGCACGGTAGCTTCCGCGGCCATGCCGGTGGCAAAGGCAAAGCCGTGAGTCCCGCCTTCAAGCGCCGCCAGGCAATCCTCCAGCGCCTTGCGCGTCGGGTTGCCGCTGCGGGAATAATCAAAAGGGCCGGGCTGATTGACTCCCTTGAACGCAAAAGTGGAAGTCTGATAGATCGGGGTCATTACCGCCCCGTAAACCGGATCTTTAGCCTGTCCGGCGTGAATAGCCAATGTTTCAAAATTCATTAAACACCTCTTTTAAAGTTTAAATACCCAAGGAGTTGTTCAGAAATAAACTTGACAAGTTTCGTGAAATATCCCGAAGTGATTTTGTGAATTGCCGGGAAGGCGCATACCTGAAGGCATGTAACGAGCCGGCAAACACAAAGGCATTCGGGAGAATCACGAAGATGTCAAGGTTATTTTTGAACGCCTCCCAAGTCCTGGAACAGTATTGTTGACAGATATCTTTCGCCGGAATCCGGCAATATGACGACGATATTTTTACCGGCGAACTCCTCCAGTTTAGCCAGCCTTACCGCAACGGCGGTTGCGGCGCCGCTGGAAATCCCGCAGATAATGCCTTCCTCGCGGGCCAGCCTTCCGGCAAACTCAATCGCTTCCGTGTCTTCAGCCGTTTCGATCCGGTCCACCAGCGACAAATCCAGCACTTCCGGGATAAATCCCGCGCCGATGCCCTGGATTTTATGCGGTCCCGGCTTCAGTTCCAGCCCTTTCAGTTTTTGCGTCAGCACCGGGCTGGCCGCCGGCTCAACCCCGACTGCAATGATTGCCTTCCCGCGGTTGAGTTTTATATAGCGGGAAACCCCGGTAATTGTTCCGCCGGTGCCGATGCCGGCAACAAAAACATCAACTTCGCCGTCGGCGTCTTCCCATATTTCCGGGCCGGTTGTCTGTTCATGGATCGCCGGATTCGCCGGATTGCGGAATTGCTGGGGAAGGAAGTATTTGTCCGTATCAGACGCCGCAATTTCCTCCGCGCGCCGGACCGCTCCTTTCATCCCTTCGGTTCCGGGTGTAAGAATCAAGTTGGCTCCGAATGCGGCAAGCATTTTCCGGCGTTCAATGCTCATGGTTTCCGGCATAGTTAGTGTCAATTGATAGCCGCGGGAAGCCGCCACGAACGCCAGCGCAATCCCCGTGTTACCGCTGGTCGGTTCGATAATCTCCACGCCCGGCTTGAGCAGGCCTTTCTTTTCCGCGTCCCAGATCATGTTCGCGCCAATCCGGCATTTTACCGAATACCCCGGATTGCGGCCTTCGGTTTTGACAAAAACAGAGGCTTTCAAGCCTTGGGTGATTCTTCTCAGTTTTATCAGCGGAGTATGTCCGATGGTCAGACTGTTGTCTTCATAGATCTTTTTCATTTCAATAAAACTCCTTTGGTTTATTAATGTTTATTTGTTTCATAAACATTTATAATCATACTGTTTTTTTTGCAAAAGTCAATATGCAAGTATAATAAAATCGAAAAAATATTTAATTATGCGATTATTACGGATAATTAATCAATAATTGTATAATTAAATAGTAAACATTGCACCATCAGCAATAATAATCAACACGGAGCGTGTTTTCATAACTGGGAAGTATGGGAAGCATCAGATATTGCCACTCGATGCAGACAGTTACTACAAAACTATTTTGAACACCACAGACCTTTTTTTCGCTATTTTTTCTGAAAGTACTTGACTTTTTGCATTGATTGTGGTATTATAGTACCATAATACAAGATTAAACATAATGGAGATTGATGATGAGCAGTATTTTAAAGATATCCGAGGCGGCCGCGCTGGCGATTCATGCTTGTGTGATTATTGCAAATAAGAAAGCGGAGAGCAAGACGACCACAACTTCAATCGCCGGCGTTTTAAAAGCTTCGGAAGCTCATTTGTCCAAGGTGATGCAGCGCCTGGCCAAAGCCGGAATTGTGGATTCGGTACGCGGTCCCAAAGGCGGTTTTGTGATTAACGGCAAACCGGAAGATATAAGATTGATTGATATTTATGAAGCGGTGGACGGCGTGTTCCGATGCAACAATTGTTTGTTCGATCATCAATCATGCGACGGGAAAAAGTGCTTGCTGGGCAATTTCATCGAAAACATAAACGAACAGGTTAAAATGTTTTTTGAAACTAAAACGCTCGGCAATCTGATAAAAGGAAAATAAGCGCGATGAAAAGAAATATTGTTAAAATCGATAAGGAAAAATGCAACGGCTGCGGACTGTGCGTCAGCGCTTGCGCCGAAGGAGCGATCAAGTTGATAAACGGCAAAGCGGAACTGATTACAGATTCCTACTGCGACGGCCTGGGCGCCTGCCTGGGCGAATGTCCGCAGGGAGCCATTACGATTGAAGAACGCGACGCGGCGGTATTCGATGAAGCCGCCGTAAAAAGACATCTTGTGGAACAGCAAACAACCCCGAAGCAACAGCATCACGGCTGTCCGGGCATGGCTGCTTTCTCAGTAAATGAAAAGGCTGCCGGCAGCAGCGCCAAAAGTTCCGGTCATTGCTCCCCTTCCCCCTCTTTATTAAGACAATGGCCGGTTCAATTGCACTTGGTCCCTGTCCAGGCGCCATACTGGAACGGTGCGGACCTGCTGCTGGCAGCCGATTGTGTGTCAGTCGCGTATGCGGACTTTCAGGAAAAACTGCTGAAAGGCAGAAAAATCATCATTGCCTGTCCGAAACTAGACGATACCGGCAATTATCTGGAAAAACTAACGGCTATACTCCGGGAAAATGATATCCGGAGTCTGACCGTCGCCAGGATGGAAGTGCCGTGCTGCGGAGGCCTCGTCCGGCTGGCGGAACTGGCGCTGGAAGCCTCCGGCAAAGACATTGAATTTAAGGAAATTGTCATCGGAGTGGATGGAAGCGAAAAATGATAAAATACAGAATTCAGCGACGGACTGCGGTTCCAGTAGTTTTAGCAAATAAGAAACTGTCAATGGGCAAAGATAAAAGACAAAAGTAAAAAGATAAAAGTTTTAATATTAAAAAAGGATTTCTCTGTGTCTCTGTGCCTCTGTGGTTAAAAAGAGTTTCAAAAGCCGGATAGAGAATAAAATCGTTTCCCCATGAGGAATTTTAAGTTTTAAAACAATACAAAAAAGGAGAAGAAGAATGAAATGCGGATGCAATAAGGACAAGTCGGAAAAAGGCGTAAAAATGACGCTGACCGGACTTACGGAATATGGCGAAAACGCCATCGTCAGCCGGACCATCGTGGAAAACGCCAGCGGCACTTTAACCGTTTTCGCGTTCGATGAAGGCCAGGGGCTAAGCGAACATTCCGCCCCGTTTGACGCCATCGTGCAGGTGATTGACGGCGAAGCTGACATCAAGATCAACGGACAATCACATTATTTAAAGGCGGGCGACATCATCATCATGCCCGCGAATATTTCCCACGCCGTAAAGGCCGTCACCAAATTCAAAATGCTGCTGACCATGCTGAAAGCAGTATAGGCAAATGGAACGGTAAAAACCGGTCTGACCGCCAATGAATGCCCAAAATACTTGAGAATGAAAATAAGGCATTAAAAAAGATAAAAAGCTTTTGTGGTGCTGAAAGTCCAAGAAATAAAGCCTGTAATCAATATCGTTATTGACTGCTCTTGATATTGTTATTCCTTTGGGCGGGTTGTTTATGCTCATCGGTTTTAATTACAGCAGTCGGACCGCGCCCTTTTGCCACAAGAGCTATTTGTTTTTTGTCCGGGTCGAAAACGCAAATCTGGTTGTCTCCCAACTGAAACAGCACCTTGTCGTCAGGGAGAAGCGTAACATTGCGAATGATCCATGATCCGAATGGAGTCTCAAATGCAAAGCTTGCCTGCTTGCCGGTTTCGACTTGTCTACCATGCAGTCCTTCAATTGGCCAGAACCCGGACCAGAAATACCATTTACTGTTTTGCGCACTACCCAGTCTTGAGGCATGACCGAAGTTCATCCAAGTGTCCGGTTCTTTTTCTATATTATCTTGCCTGGAAGGAACGGCATCAGCAATAAATGCTTCTTTTGCTTTAATCAATTTTGCAGTATTTATCAAATCCCATTTATTGCCATCGGACGCAGACTTTCGAATAAAAAGACGGTCATGACTGTCTTTTGATTTCAATTCGAAAATTTTATGTTGTGTCGTTTCGCCTGGATTCATCATGTACACATTGCCGTCACTATCAGATATAAAGTATATCTGAACATTTTCGGGAAGTTGGATTTCGGACAGTTTAACCACATTTGTTTGGGTGTAAAGGGATGTTCCGCTCGCAAGCCAATACCACCCGAAAAGGAGCACATAGGAAACGGTTTGCACAAGTATATTTCCGCGTACCGAGTTCTTTAACCATTTAGGTGTTCCACGGAAAGCTAAACAGACGAAAGGAAACTCAAATACAAGTGTTATGAAATAAGTAAATAAGACCATTACCCAGAAAAACATCCACGCGTTGTTGATGTCCAACTGAAAGTGATGGACGATTGCTCCGCGAATGAATAACCCGCCGACCCATGCGGAGAAATAATTGGCTGCCACGAGAATCCAGATTGTTTTATTCATCGGCAATCTGAAAATTTTTGCCAGCAGAAATCCCTCCAGCAATCCGACAAGCATATTGCCGAACGCAAGGTGGAATATGCTTGCCCACATTAATGGAGTACCAGAGTCAGCGAAAGCAACCGCAGGCATGGCGAGCATGAAAAAAGCGATTATGGTTATTTTCTTATTTTTCATTATTTTTTCTAAAAATTTATGGCATGTTTCAAAAGCCCAGTTGACATATTTCATGTCACTGGGCCTGAAATGACATCTATTTCTTCTCTGTTTTCTTCCTGAATGAACCTGACACTTTCACGCGCTTGAGGACGAAGCAATTCCTGTCCTCGATGAACC
>CAIKZE010000153.1 GCA_903831825.1 uncultured Lentisphaeria bacterium
AATGCGGGAGGCGCGGGGGTGTCCAGAATCAGTTGGTCTTTGGTTTTATTCTGACTACTGACTTCTGACTACTGACTACTGGCTGTTCATGCGGTGTCCGGAATCTGCGAGGGTGTGTCCAAAATGATTTTGCAGTAGCCGCCCGTTTCGGGCGGCACTCCCAGGATTCCCAGTATTCTCAGAACTCCCAGATTATGAAAACCGTTGAGTGGAGCCGGTGTCCAGAATGAGGGAAGACCCTGTCCAAAATGTCCGAGTCGTCCGATCTGTCTGACAAGTCCGAGTCTCCCGCAAATGCGGGAAGGGAGACCCTGTCCAAAATGTGTCTCCCATAAGACCCATAGGCCCCATAAGAGCATTGTGCAAAACAGGTGTCCAAAATAGTTATAAAACTGAAAACCGTTGTGCAAAAGATGTATCTAAACACTCGGAAATGTTCCGTAACACGGGTGTCCAGAATGAATAATTGAAAATGGAAAATTGAATATTGAAAATGAAAAAACAAAATAGTAATACCATAAACATGTCTCTAAACACTCGGAAATGTTCCGCATCGCGGGTGTCCAAAATGAATAATTGAAAATGGAAAATTGAATGTTGAAAATGAAAAAACAAAATAGTAATACCATAAACATGTCTCTAAACACTCGGAAATGTTCCGTAACACAGGTGTCCAGAATGTCCAGAATGTTGAAAGATTATCGAAGGCTTCTTGCTCGGAGAGTCTCTAACGACTCCGGAATCCGGCTAATTGCCGGATTCAAGAAGTTTGTAAACGCGTTCCACACCGGGAAAGTCACGGAAGAGGAATCCTTTATTCTGGAAAAAATCACTGAATTCAAGAACTCGTTTAATCTCCGGACGTTCGGACAGACTGCGGTCAACCCCGATGATGAACGGCATATCGGGATGGTTGGCGCAATATTCCAGACGCTTCAGCAAGGGGGTGGAATGCCAGCGGTGGAAAAGTTCCAGATGAACGATTTTGCCGCCGGAGTTTTTAAAACTCAAGTCGGCAAAAATTATCTCCTGATTTCCGGCGTCGAAAAACGGAGCATCGCCGACGATCAGCCAGTCCTGTATTTTTTCTTTGAACAGGCGATGGAACATGGCGACTTCCTCCGGCACATAGGCGCTGAAATTGCGGTAATGGCTGACCAGATTGCTTTTCCAGTCCAGCCGCAGCTTATATTTTTTGCCGTCCAGGTCAATTTCCGCCTTAATCATCCATTTTTTCAGCAGGCACACCGCGGGGAAAAACGTTGCCAACTGCAAGCCATATTTCCGGGAATTTTCAAAGATGCTGGCGGGTCCGCTGATCTGCATCTGAATCCGCATGGTTTTATTGCCGGCCTCATCCTTGCCGTCCGGCATTTTTTTGACTTCCGCCAGCAACCGGAAAAATTTAAGGTACTTGAAGAGGCGGCGCATCTCCGCCGGGTCCGGATCTTCAGCCTCCACCAGCATGTCGCTGCAATTGAACAGCAGCGCCTGCACCTGGGAACAATTATAGCGTTCCAGCAGTTCTTTGGTGAACATAGTTTTAACCGCAACCAGAGTTTCATTCTGCGGCAAATCGGCATAAATGCCGCCGTCAATGACATTGGCGGATTCAGGAACCGATTCGAGCAGCCGGCGGCGGTATTCCTCCAAATCCGCAATTCCGCCGTTCAGCAGGACGGCGGAACCGGTAAAGAGTTTCTGCCGCAACCCGGCATAATCAAATTCGAGCGGCATAGTAAATTTACAGCGGTCAAGAATAAGCTTGTTAAAGCCCTTTGCCAGCTTCACGTCTTTATGGGCATTGAGCAGCGGTTCGACTATTTCTTCAAGTTCGCCGCGGGTCGGCGGCAGGCCGTCTTCCGGCAGGCGGTAAACCGCGAGCAGTTCAGACGCCAGTTCCAGATTGGCCGGATCGTCAACCGCGATGAACACCGGTTTTATCGTTTCGCCGCTGCGGCGGAATTTAATCAAGTCCTTAGTCAGCATTCAGAACCGCCTTTTCCAACTGAAATGATTTTTATAGGCGCGGTGTTCACGCCGCCGTTCACTGACATTGACCTCGGAAGTGCCCTCGCTGACCAGTTCGTACAATACGGCCTGCTTGCCCTCCCCTGCCCGCAGTATCCGGCCCAGGCGCTGGACGTGTTCGCGGATGCTGCCGCTGCCGGAAACAATGATTCCAATCCCGGCCTCCGGCACATCCACGCCCTCGTTCAAAACCTTGCTTGTAATCAGCACCGGATATTTGCCGGAGCGGAAATTGTCCAGGAATTCCTTGCGTTCGGCGGCCTTGGTCCGGTGGGTAATCACCGGCAGCAGAAAACGGCGTCCCATCTCGTAAGCAGTGTCGTTATCGGCGGTAAACACAATAATCCGTTCGCCCCGGTGACGGCAGATCAATTCCCACACTTTGTTGAATTTGCTCCTCCCGGCGCGGGCGATCCGGCGCTGGGTCAGGTAAGCGTCAAGCGCCTTGCGTCCGTCCGGCTGCCGGGCGCACAATCCGATAAACCTGGCCCAGTCGCTTTTCTGGTTGAAAGTAATGCCGTTGCGGCGCAGAAAACCGGTATAAATCTGTCGCGACAGTTGATATTCGGCGGCTTCATCCGGCTCCAGGGCCAGTTCCAGCCGCCGGGTAAGGTAAGGGGCCAGCACGGAGCCTTCGAGTTCGTCTATGTGTATCTGGTAGGCAATCGGACCGATCAGTTCTTCCATAACCTCATTGCCGCCGTCATCGCGTTCAGGCGTGGCGGTCAGCCCCAGGCGGTAAGGGGCCATGCACATGGACGCGGCGGTGCGGTTGACCTGGCCCGGCAGATGGTGACATTCATCAAAAATCACGAACCCGAAGCGGTTGCCGATAAATTCCATGTGGATCACCGCCGAGTCGTAAGTAGTTACCGTGACCGGCTCGATTTCGCGGCTGCCGCCGCCGAGCATTCCGACCTTGCAGTGGAAAAATTTCTCCAGCGAACTCGCCCACTGCTGCATCAGATCAATGGTGGGGACAACAATCAGCGCCGGACGCTTGATCGCATTTATTGCCATGACCGCCAGGTAAGTTTTCCCGGAACCGGTCGGCATGACGATGATCGCCCGGCCGGCGGCCTCCTCCCGCCAGCAGCGGAACGCCTCCTGCTGATGCGGGCGCGGCGCCAATCCGGCATGCAATTCCAGCTCCAGTTGCGAATAGGCGCGGGCCTCATCGATAAACTCAATCCGGTGTTCCCGCAGCGCAATAATTATTCTGGCGTACTTATACGCCTGCGCCCGGTAGAGCTTGACCCGTTCATCGAAAATCACGTCAAGCGCAACCGGAATAAGCTGTTCGGGAGTGGCTTCAAGCAGCAGCGTCCCCTGGGAAAAATAGATTCTGACCGGAGGAACTGTGGACATGTTCTGCTCCGTGGGTTATTACTTTTTATCCGAGTCCGGGCGAAAAGCGCCGAGACTTCCAACCACGAGAAAAGACGTGATAAAAATCATCAGGACGTAGAATATTTTAGCCAACAAAGAAGGTTCCTTGAAAATAAACAACACAAAACCCGGCAACCCTGCCGGAATTCCGACGCACAGACCCCATTTCAGCCCGCGTTTCCAGTCGGGATATTCCGGATAATCGAATTCCGGAAGCTGGATATTATCCAAATCCGGTTTTTCCTTTTCATCCATAATCGGCGCCAGTCGTTAATTTACGTTCTAAATATCCTTGGATTTCCCGGCGGTGCGGGAAATAGCAACACGTCCGGAACGCGCAGTCTCGACAATTTCATAGTCCTTGATCAGCTCGATGAAATTATCGATTTTGTCCGCCCTGCCGTGAAGTTCAATTCCCAGTTCATTGGTATGAACCAGGACAATTTTGCCTTCAAAAATCTCGACCAGTTGCAGTATCTGCGAACGCTGCTCATGATCTTCCGCTTTGACCTTGATCAATGCCAGTTCGCGCTCAATAAAACGGCTGCCGGTCAGGTCTTCGACTTTGATCACGTCCACCAGCTTGTTAAGCTGTTTGTCAATCTGCTCAAGTACGGCTTCGTCGCCGGTAGTGACGATTGTCATCTTGGATACATTCGGGTCGTGAGTCTCATTGACGGTCAACGACGAGATATTGTAGCCGCGCCCGCTGAACAGTCCGGCAATCCTGGCCAGAACGCCAAATTTATTTTCAACCAAAACCGAAATTGTATGTTTTTCCATAATAATTATGCCCAGTTAATTTTTAATCCTGATTGCTGTTCTAATAAATTGCACCTTAAATGCCGTTTTTGCAACCTGTTTTCAATAAAATTAATAGCTCACGGAATATTCCAAATGAAGCTGCCGGTAGTATTAAGCGCTTCCAGTTGCTGCATGCTCTGTTCGGATTTGCGCTCGACCGCTTCACGGGTGTTAAAAGCATTGTGCGGGGTTAAAATGACGTCATCGCGCTTCATCAGTTCGAGTACAGCTTTAAGGTCAGGATCGGTAATCTTTTTCTCGCCGCGCAGAGCCGGTCCCAGTTCGGTTTCGCGTTCGTAAACATCCAGTCCGGCGCCGCTTAACTGTCCGGTTTCAAGCGCTTCCAGCAAGGCCGGGGCCGGTGAAAGTTCGCCTCGGGCAATATTGATAAAGATCACACCGCGCTTCAGCAGCGCAAGCCGTTCCGCATTGAAATAACGGTTATTTTCACTGGTCAGGTTCATAGCGCAAACCACAATATCAGCCTCAGCCGCGCCTTCTCTGAATTCAACATAATCAATAAAGTCATGCTTTTTCACCGGGTCCGCGCCTTGCACTTTCATGCCCAGCCCCTGCCCGATTTTGACGATCTCACTGCCGATATTGCCAACGCCAACGACCAACAGTTTTTTTGCCAAGACTTCACGGCCGGTAATGCCGTCGCGTTTGAATTCCGCGAACTGCCGCATCTGCACCGGAAGCTTGCGCAGCAGCGCCATCCACAGCAACATGGCCTGTTCCGCGACTCCGCGGTTACAGTATAGCGGGAGATAGCCGTAATTCAGCTTGGCGCCAGTCAAATTGCGATAGGCGGCCAGATGGTCATAGCCGGTGCTGCGAGTCAGAACGGCCTTTATTTTTCCGGCCCATTCAGGCGGAATAAGCGACTGGGTACGGATGGAAATCACCGGGGCGGGAGGTTCAAAACCGCCCAGTTCCTGAATTGTTTTCCAGGAATAACCGCACTCAATGCCGGGGATTATATACCGCCGCAACGCAGCCTCTTCTTCCTCAAAAGCTTCGAAAAAGAATACGTTCATAAATCCGGCGATCTCCATTTTCATTAATTCAGCATGACCTGGCCGCCGGTCACCGGGATAGCCTGACCGGTTTCATATTTCTGCTCGACCACATAAATAATCGCCTTAGCGACATCCGCCGGAAAGCAGCCGCGGTTCATCGGAACTTTGGCTTCGTAAAACGCCTTTACGTCGCCAATGGTCAGCGCTCCCGGCACTTTGCCGCTGTTCAAATACTGCACAAACAATCCTTTTTCGGGGTCGCTCCAAAGCGGGCCGTCGAAAAAGTTGCCGGGACAAATGCTGTTGACTTTGATTTTGTCTTCCACCAGTTCCATCGCAAAACTCTGCGTCAAGCCGATGGTGCCGAACTTGCTGCCGGCATACGCAGCATTGCGGTTGCTGCCGCACAGCCCGCTCTTCGAGTTGATCTGCACAATGTCGGACCAGTTGTTCCCATCTTTATTCTGACGCGCCATAACCGGGGAAACATGTTTGACGCAGAGGAAATATCCGGTGTAGTTAATATCGGTGACGAATTCCCAGTCTTTCAAAGTCATGGTTTTAACTGATCCGGCGCGCAGTACTCCGGCATTGGCGACAAGAATGTCAACGCCGCCGCAGCGCTCAACCAGTTCCCGCACCATCTTTTCCACAGATTCTTCAGAGGAAATATTTACGTCCAGCGCCAGCGAACAGGAAGAGCCGAATTTGGAATTGATCACGGCGGCAGCGCCTTCCGCTCCCTGGCGGTTCATATCGGCAATAACCGCCAGCGCGCCTTCGGCGGCAAGTTCTTCGGCAATGCCGAATCCAAACCCCTGGGCACCGCCGGTGATGACTGCGATTTTGCCTTTAAGCCGTCCGCCGGATTTCCCGGATGATACCTGCTTGCGATAAGATTCAACTTCCCAGTTTTCAATGAATCCGCGCGCTTGGTCGGTCATGAACAGACAGCCGCCGAAGGCGGAAGTCCAAGCCTGCACTTTGGCGGCATCCATAGCCAGGCCGGCCACAGTAAGCGCGTCCTTGTAAGTGTCGGCGGCGCAAAATACTGCTTTGCCGGGAACGGATACTACCTTCGGTTTATAGCCGTGTCTGGTTTCAAACGCCATAACGGCGTCCAGATTCGGATTTTCAGTTTCCAGGCAGAAAGATTTGGCATAAACGATATGATCGGGAGTCAGTGCGCCGGCCGCTGCTTTAAACGGCGACAGACTGATTACAGTCGCCGGAGTTCCGGCCCCCAGCAGCGAACGCAGCACCGGCGCATTTTCAAACACAAACGCCGTATCTTTTTCGCCGGTATCCAGTTTCAACGTAACGCCTTGTTTCTGATAATGCCCGGCCAGTGCATCCATGATCGCCTGGTAGATTGTCCGGATATCTTCCGCTTTATCAGCGCCGACAAACACTCCGTGGTTCTGAAGGAAAATCACCTGCGGGTCACGACCTTTAATCTGCTTGTAGTCCCAGGCCGCGTGATAAACCGCATACGCCAGCGTAAAGCCGGGATCAGTATAATCGATCCACAACGCTTCAGGAAACAGCTCGGCACAAATCGCTTTGCCGTTTTTGCCGCAGGTCATACCGTTGACCGCCGCCGGATGAAGGTGAACGACATAAGCGGTCGGAATAAGCTCATGCAGCGGGGCTTCAACTGAAGGGCGGCCCGAAGAATCATAGGTAACTGCGTCCGCCAGCATTTTCTTGACCACTGCTTCACGCTCCGGCGCGACGGTGAGTTCTCCTATTGCAAAAACTGCCCGCACTTTTTCACGTTCCATTTTTACAAAGTCTTTTTCGGCAATGGACGCCAGACTGATTCCGCTGGGTTTCACATAAAGAAAATTCTCGTCTTTAAAAGATGTGTTTCCGCCGCCGCCCAGCACATAATCCGGATTCAATCCGAAAAAAGTTGACAATTCGGCAATGTTCTTCAATGACATAGTAAATACTCCTTTTTAAAATAAGCTGTTTTTGCAAAAAAGATCATCAATACTCAAAATATTGCAAAAAGCGTCAAAATAGATAAAATTCTGTCATAAAATTACAACAAAAACTATATGATTCAAGTAATGGATCATCGGAAATACGGAATTATTACTCTGAAGAATCAAAGATTTGACTGTTTTTTCTGAGACATCGCTAAAAAAAACAGGCTGATCGGGAAAATTCCTGCTCAGCCTTGTCATTTATATACCTTAAAATTGCCTTAGCCAGGACTCAGGGCATGAATCTCTGTCCACCCAAAGCACGCCATTTATGGTTAACAGGATAGATGCAGGAAGAGCTTCCGTGGCCATATCTGTATTGGAAAGTTTTGTGAGAATTTCTTTCTTCAATTTTAACGGGACCATCGTATAGCAATATTCAGCAGAGAGAATTGCCGGAATTGTCATTGTTATCCCTTTTTCCGGAATGTAACCAAGCGCTTCAAAATTCGGGTCTGCCCGGAGCTGTTTTTTAGATTGCTCCGTAACATTTACAAGCCTTACCCATTGTTCATCATTAAAATCAGTATCAAACGGTTCGTCCAGGGCCAGATGCCCGGACGTTCCAATTCCCTGACATAAAATATCAATCGGCTTTTCCCGCAGTAATTTTTCAAACCTTTGGCATTCAGCCTCCGGATCAACCGCATTGAAGCGTACCAGATTCACTGATCTTGCGTTAATCTTCTGATATAATTCCTTTGCAGTCTGGTAACCGCAAGTGAATTTTTCCGGCATTCTGATATCCCAGAAATCATCAATGTTAAAACAAACAACTCTGCTCCAATCGACGCCGGACTCTCCTGCCAGCGCATTCAGAAATGAACTTTGACTTTCTCCCGCCGCCAAAACTATCCTTAATTCTTCTTTTTCCGCAAGCAACTTCTTCATCGTCTTCGCAACTGCACTTGCTGATTTTTTTCCAAGGTCATTGGAATCATCACATAATACAATTTCGGTTTTTCCATAAAATACTTTTCTCATTAATTATGTCCTTGGAATATTCAAAATTATCAAAAGCGGTTATTTTTCAGCATGGCTGGATATTGCTGCAGAAACCATGTTTATTATATTATAACCTGGTGACATACCAGGTTATAATATCTTTTTTCATCCTCAATTTATGATTAGAATTGCGGGAGCCAGGCCTTGGTGGCTTTTATCAGTTCAAGCCCCATTTTACAGACATCGGACGGCGGCAGATTCGCGCACAGAGGATCGAGCATCAGCGAATGAAGCGCCATTTCCAGGTCGCCTTTCATCGCCGCCTCCAGCGTCATCATCTGCACTTTGCAATGCACGTCTATCGTCGGCTGAATCTCACGCGGCAGAGAACCGATTGCAATCGGGGTAAAGCCACGGGCATCAACCATTCCCATCGTCTCAACCACGGCGCCGCGCGGCAGATTATCAATCTGTCCGATATTCGGCATATTCACGACGTCGATAAACGGTTTGTTGTTGATAAACGCGGTTATAATATCAACCGCGGTTTCCCTGGTGCGCGGACACGGTTCCATTTCTCCTGTCGCCATTTTGGCGGTCCGCTCTCTGGCGCCTTTTCTGGTATCGTATCGTTCTTCAATGGTAGTTCTGACCAGGCCGAACCGTTTAACCGGCGACTTCCCGTTATTGATATATCCCGGCAGAAACTCACAGGTGTGCCGGTCGCCGGGATATGGCAGATAACCATATTGCCGGTATAGCTCATCCAGCAGTTTGTGTTTGTGGTGCGCCAGACCGGCTCCATCTTTGTATTCTTTTACGAAATATTCATCTATTGGTTTACCGGCAAGCTTTTTAGCCAGCAGCGGATATCCGGGCTGACCTTTAACCGTAAAATCCGTCACCCAAAAAAAGTGGTTGACGCCGCCATATTTTAAGGAGATGTCTTTTTCTTCCACGCCGAAAATAGTTTCCAGCAGGCTATACGCGGCAAACACGCCATGACATAAGCCGACGGCGCGCAACGAAGTTGAAGCATATATCGCGCCGGTCAGCGCCGCCATCGGGTTAGTGTAATTCAGGATAATCGCTTTGGGTGAGAGTTTTTCGATCTTCTGCACCATTTTGACAAATACCGGCACATTCCGCAGCGTGCGTGACCATCCGCCGGGTCCGACCGAATCTCCGACCGTATGCAAGATACCGTATTTTTCCGGAATCTCCAGGTCATGACGCATCATTTCCAAGTCACCGGTGGAAATTGTTATGACTACGAAATCAGCGCCGGCAAACGCTTTTTCTTCGGAACTGCCGGCGGTGAACTTAAATCCAGCCCCCAGGGTTTTGGACATTTTTTCGACTGCCGCTTTCACTTCTTTAGCCGCTTGAAGATTAGGGTCCAGCAAATAGACTTCACTGCCCTTTAATTCAGGGGCGCGCATCATATCACACATGATATGCGGGAGCCAGTTATAACTTCCGCCGCCGGTCATTACTATTTTTGCACCTTTTGACATATAGCTTCCTCCGTAAATGTTTTTAAAGGATAACAATAATTATAGCGTCATTCCTGCCAATCATCAACTCCTTAAATGATTAAATTATTTCGTTTAATGATTATTAAAATATTGACATGGCATCCGGATGATTATATTGTAACTGTCACCATGAAAAATAACATTAAAAATCTGTTGAATACGCTGCCGGTAAAAAATGCGAATTATGTACTGCATAAAGCCAAAAGTCGCGGGTTCAGACTGAATGAACATCCCCCGCATAAAGTCTGCGAGGTCATCTTTGTTGATTACGGAATCGTGGAATTGACCGTGCATCAGGAAGTCATCACGCTGAGACCCGGCGAATGCGTCCTCATCCCCTCCATGCTGGAACACCAGTTTCACGGCGCCGGCGGCAAACCGTTCGATTTCTTGAATATTGCTTTTTATGGAAATGTCGACAGTTCCATTGCCTGTAAAGCCATCTTCCTGAACCAGGAGGAGAGATCGATCATGTTGAAGATGAAAAATGAGTACCTAACTGAAAACCGCTTCAACCTTGAACTGATTGTCATTATGCTTAATCATTTGCTGCTATTGCTCCAACGCCGCTTCACCGAAAGCGGTTTTGAACAGGACACCGTAAAAATAACCGGAGAAAATAATCTGAACCACCGGACCGCGGTCATTTCACGGGCCTTGAATTTCATCAGAAACAATTATATGCGCGATATCACGGCGGAATCCGTCAGCAGACATTCCGGAGTCAGCGCCTCTTATCTGCGTAACCTGATGCAAAGGGAAACCGGACATAATTTCCGTCATCATCTGCGGGAAATCAGAATGGAAACAGCGCAACATTTATTGCGGGAATCCACCGACAACATTTCCGATATTGCGGCCAAAGTAGGATATTCTTCACTACCGCATTTCTGTGAGGCGTTCAAAAAAATTACAGGAATGACCCCGACCGAATTCGCCCGTTCCCTGGGCAATCCCAGCGTAAAAAACTGATTCCGTCGCGGTCACCGGCCATATTTATTTAAAAAGTCTTTTACCCAGCCATTTCCGGAGATCCGGCAAATCGCAGTATTTCAGAATGCCGTGAAAAATGATGCTGTTGATGTCATAATCATCATAATGACGAGCACAAGCGAGCTCGGCGTAACCGGACAGCGCCTCTTCTTCCCGCAATGTTTTTACTCTGGAATCAAGCGCCGCGGCAATGAGCGCATATACGCTTTGCCGTCCATGCCCGTAAAGCTCAATATCATTGATGTTGATGTCCGGCAGTTCCTGTGCAACATCAAGCGCCCTGATTACATCATATGCTCTGAATGCGGTGATCGAATCTCCGAGCCATATCAGGTCATGCGCCAGACGGCAAATCGTTCCGTACCAGTCATTAACCGGAGAAGCATTAATTTTACGCGGTTCCATTGCGCCGACACCGGTTATATTCAACACCATTACTGCCCGTCCGGCGGCGCAGGTGTTGCGCAGCCAGTCCATGTGAGAACGCAGTTGTTTTGTGCCATCGGCCCATACCGCAATGGTCAGCGGCAGTTTCCGGTCTGCAAAACGGTAATCCCGGAAAACCAGCGCATGATTTATTATTTTTTCCTGAGACCACCAGAACACATTATTGAAGCACAAGTCGTTAGCGTGGCCGGAATACACTATCCGCAAATTCTGCGGACATGGTTTGCGATTATTAAAGACACTCGTTTTCAGCCAGGCCAGCGCCTTTGCTTTTCTCGTCTTTTCCGGCTCTGCGCCAGCCGCTTGCAGAATCTTCTCAACGCTTGCCTTGTTTTCATCGTGAACAAAACGGGCATTTTTCAGTTCTCCGCGTACCTGTCCGGTTTTAGTGGCGTAAAGTTGTGAAGCCGGAATCGGATTAATTTCGGAATTATCAATTTTGACTTTCCTGCCCAGCAGATGACGGGCAAAGAATTCAGCGGATTTTGCCGCCATTTCGCGAGTATAATGATGATCAATCTGTTGTTCGAACAACTCCAGATTTTCGATCTTACCGCAGATGTCCCAAAATTTCCGAGCCCTGCCAACAGTTTGGCGGGTGGATTCAATCGGGAAAAAGTCATAAGTCACCGCCAGCACCAGCACGGGGCGCGGAACCATAATCAGCAGAATATCTTCATGTTCGAACCCGGCGGCAGTCATTCCCGGCCAGACCTGTTCCAGATCCTGGGAGCCGCCGGTATGCATCCAGCCGTTGGAGCTCATCAGATACGTCGCCGGCGCGGCGGCGGCGATGCGCTCATCGCAAACCATCATCAAAGAAGTCTGAGTACCGCCGCCGGAATTGCCGGTAACGCCTATCTTATTTTTATCAACTTCCGGACGGGTGCAGAGATAATCAATGCCGCGCATCGAGTCGTGGACAAAGTACCTGGCAATGCTTTCCCCCATCGGCAGACTCTGGATGCCGGCGTAATCATGTTCTCCTGTTCCCCAGCGGAATGTATTAAATTTCAGTGACGGCTCGTAATAACTGTGCCGTTCCCCCTGCCCGACCGGGTCTTGCGCGAAAACTACCAGACCGGCCTTGACCAGCGTACGACAGACAATCTGATATTCGTCGGCATGCTTGGCCTGTTCCCAATGTCCGCTCAGAAATTGTACTGTTCCGCGCGGCTTGACAATATCGTCCGGAATATACATATTGGCGGTGACGAAAACGTTCGGACGGGATTCAAATATAATCTTCTCTATGCGGAACCCCTCTTCCTTGATCACTCCGGTAATTTTAGCATTAAGCGGCGTATCGCTTGACGGCAGGCCGCCGATAGCGGCAATGAACTTCTCCCGCATCGTTTTACGCCGTTTATTGATCTCTTTTTCCGTGCGGATGGCATCCCGTTCCGCGTTGCCTCTCACAAATTCGGCATCGGCTATTTTATAGATAAAATGCTTAAACTGATCTCTAACGTCATAGGTACCCCAATCTTTGAAAATGTCTTCCAATTGCTGAACCTGAAAAGGCTGACTGTAATTCATAATGACTGTTTCCTTAAAATGTTAAAAAAAAGTAGTCCTTTATATTCTAATTAGCCGCAATACATTTCTCAAGCGTCGCAACGGCCAAAAGATTCCGTTAAACGATAAAACTTTTATCCGAAATGATTCTATTCACTCAAAAGTCTGACGTATTGCGATAACGGGCGGGAGTTGTGCCGGTAATCCGGACAAACACCCGGTAGAAGAACTGCAAGTCACGGAAACCGGATTTTTCCGCTACGGCTTTGACCGGCAAATCGGATTCCCGGAGCAGTTTGCATGCCCGCTCGATTCTGCGGTGATTGATGAATTTAACCGGACTTTCGCCGAACAGACTGTTAAACATCTTTCGCAGATAAACTTCGCTGATCCGCAGCTTTAATGCCAAGTCGGACTGCTTCAAATCGGGGTCTTCCAGCCGCTGTTCGATCATTTCCAGCGCGGGAAACAATTTCAGCAACTGTTTAAAACCGGCAAGCCCGCTTGGCGCACCGTTTTGAAAATGGTACAGAACATACAGCAACAGTGATTTTATCAGTTGCGCCATGAAGACCTGATAACATGGCGGTTTCAATGCGAAAACCCGCGCCAGTTCGCGCGAAATTGATTCCGAAAAACCGGCAGGATCATGAAAAACGCCTTCCAGTCCTTGCAGACGAAGGAAGTCCATCAAACTATAAACTTTCGCGTGAAAATGTATGTTTATCATTTCCATGCTCTCGCCTGCCGGATGTTCAAAAGAATGCCGGATGCCTTCCGGAAAAAATATCAGATCACCGGGGCCGACCGGGTAAACTTTATCATCCATTGTAACGTTGCCGTGACCATTAATCAGGAACGTCCAATAGGAATTTTGCAGTTTCCGGGGCGGCAACCGCCATTCCGGGGTGCATAAATAATGCATGGCGGAAACCGGGCTTATCGCCAGATGCGAAACCAGATGCTCCAGTATACCGTTTCCTGATTCCGTAACCACGGACGGATATGCCGGAAAATCTTTATCACTCTTGCTGCAAAAACTTTTTTGTATCATTTCATCCAACTTTATTAACGTTTATCATGATTGCAATCTACCATAATGATAACGTATAATATAGTTATGACAAAAAATATAGCAACACCGGAATATTAATAAAAACAAAAGAGGTAAAAAATGAAAAACCGTTATCAAAAGTTCTTTCAAGCCGATTATGCCAAACTTAATGACCGTGCGGATGAAGTAAAATATGTCCGGGAACTGGCCGCTGAAGTGGTCAACATTGCCTGCGAACCGCGCATGGCCGCGATTAAACAGCGCTGGAGTGACGTCAACGGACTGCGCCGTCCGGATCATTCGCCGGTATGGTGTAATCCCGTCGGACTTTGGAAAGAGTTGATCCCGGATTCCAGTCTGTGCTGCGGCGATCCTCTACTGCGGGAGATGGAATTGACGTTCAAAAAACTGCTGTTCAAACGGGAAATTGACGATGACACCCCGGTAAACGATTATTTCAAATCGAATATAGTCTTTGATGTCACCCCTGAAAATGTATGGGGAGTCGATATTGTCCGGGAAAGCCTGGAAACGGAGGGCTCCGCCTGGCAGTATAAGTCCGCCTTGCAGACTCCGGCCGACTTCGACCGGCTGCGCATTCCGGAGTACCGCTACAATCCGCGGAAAACCGCGGCGGCGGCAGCGACGTTAGAAGAAGTTCTATCCGGCGTCATGCCGGTCAGGATTGTGCCGTTTCAAGGCTATTTCAGTATTGCCACGATCTGCTCCGCCGCCGCCAATCTCCGGGGCATGGAACAAATGATGATGGATATGATGCTTGAGCCGGAACTGGTACACCGGCTGATGAACCTCATTTATGACGGAGTGATGCGTTTTCTGGACGCGGTCGAGGCCGCCGGAAAAATCGTGCCGAACAATGATGAACCAATGTTCCAGAGCGATCCGTTGCGCCCTGGAATTATCGAAAAAGATTATTCCTTGAAAGATTGCTGGATTGCCGGAAATTCCCAGGAACTGGATCAGGTCAGCCCTGCCATGTTTGAAGAATTCCTGCTGGATTACCAGAAAAAAATCTTTGCCCGTTTCGGCGCGGTATCCTACGGCTGCTGTGAAAACCTGACCAATAAAATGGATCCGGTACTGGCAATTCCGAACCTGAAGATAATGGTTTGCAGCGCCTGGACCAATCTTGATAAACTGATTGCCAAAGTCGGCACGAAACATTGCATCATGTGGCGGCACAAAGCTTCCGATGTAGTATGTCCGCATGACACCGCCGCCCTGAAACAATATATCAATGAAGGCGCAAAGAAACTGCAAGGCTGTTATTATCAGACGATTCTGCGCGAACTTCAGACGCAGATGGGTCACGACAACAGGCTTTACGAATGGACTCAAATCTCAAAAGAGGCCGCAATAAAGTACGCGTAAATCTTGTTCTTTTCCGTTCTCTTTGACTACTTGATTTTATGCGCTAAATTAGAGTTGAAAGAATAACTAAGGGCGGAGACGCTAATGAGTCAACAGACGGAAATTCCGAAAAAACAGTGTCCTTCCTGCAAAACGGAACTGGCAGAAAACGCGGTATTATGCGTCAATTGCGGATTCAATTTTAAAACCAACCGGCAGATGTCAACTCAAACCGGCGAGGCTTTGCCGACACCGGGACGTTTTGCCGCCGGACTGGCTTTCGAGCCGCTGTCGCTGATGGCGCGAATCGGCGGGATTCTCCACAGCAAAGTAACTTTTCTCGTCTGCATGATTTTTTTATTCGGCGGCGGTTGTTATTACTGCAAGAATACGGTCAGCGTCGGGATTGCCGAACCGGTATATGCGCTTACCTTGTTTCAGGGGGTGCAAAGCCCTCCGTATTCCAAAGAGTTTATCAAACAGAATCCGTTGCCGCCGGACTGTATGGTTCTGGGCGGCGAAGACGAAGTTGTTCTGATGCACCGGGCCAGGGCGGTCGGCGGCAACTATCTGTTAGTACCGGTTCGCATGTCAATCGCCTGGTCTGTTGCCAATAAACTGGACGGACGCTATCACGGTTTTCTTAACAGCCGGGACTTTGAATTGTGTGCCGGGCCCCTGTCGCTGCATCCGGTAATATTATATCAACGGCTTCCCGCCAGATTCAGCATGGATATGCTGGCCGCCAGACGGGAACTGTCCCGCTTTGCCGGTTATGTGGATAATGAAAAAGCCGCGTTCACCTATCATGGCGACCTTTTTTACCTTAAAAACTTTCAGCCAGGGATTGCTGACCCGACCGCGTTTAGCAATGGCGGGAATATGATTCTCTCAGCTTCCGCCGTCAAAAATTCGGAAATAATTTTAAAATATCAGGCTGCCGCCCCGGAATCAGCGCAAGAGGTTGCGCTAGCCAATATTAAACTTACCGGCACACCGCCATTTTCGGACTTTAAATTCAATAATTGTACCGAGGTGAAAAAAAACGGGGCTATCTGCTACAGTGCCGCAACCGGCAATGTCAGCCCCCAGATCAGCCTGAATCTGACGTTGCGTTATGTGATCGAAGGCCTATGGCGCATGGAATGCGAGAGTAAATCCGGCTGTGAAAGCTGGTTAGGCGGAGATAAGTTCGAAAACGACAAGGGTTACATGCCGCAGCCGATTGACGTCTGTCTGCTGTTCCCGATGCCCTCCCCTGCCGATAAGCCGTACACCTTGAAAATGTATAACACGACAATTGCCACACTGTCAAACTGAATCCGTACAGTACCGCCACTGTTTCCGGTTCTTTCAGGTCTCATATGAATTTCGATTACTGCATGTAAATCATGCCGGTTATTCCGGAAATATAAATATTCTTGATTAATTCCTTGCTGGAAAAATTTTTAAAGCAAGATATATTCACATTATGTTATTTAAGAGTGAGGCAAAACGGTATTTGTGAAAGGAATTATGGAATGAGACAGAAAATGTTGCTTCTGGCCGCAGTTTTCTTTGGGATACTGGCGTTTGTTCTAACCTATCAGCAACTTCAATCGGAAAAAGAGAAGATCCGTGGGGAAGCGGAATTTGTTTATGTCATTAAACTGACCCGCGATATTGCGGAAAACGAAGAGATACACGAAGCTGATATCGTCCGCGAAAAAGTCAAGCGGTTCCGCGGCACCCAGTCTATTTCCCGCGAAATTCCCTGGGATAAGAATATGATGATTATCGGCAGAAAAATGGAGTCATTCAAGCCCAAAGGCGATTTCCTGCAATGGGATGATTTAAAGCCTGCTTCGCGAAAATTCACCGGGATCACCGGTAAAGTACGCCCCGGTTTCAGGGCCGTTTCAATCCCGGTTGACAGCACCGCTTCCGTCACCAATCTGGTCAATCCGGATGACCGCGTAGACATCGTTGCCACTTTCCGTTTCCCGGAAATGCGCGGCGACCAATCCCTGGATACCATTACCATGACCATCCTGCAGAATGTAAAAGTGCTGGCGACCGGCACCAACTGGGGAATGGGAGATTCTCTACAACAGCAGCGCGGCTACAGCACGGTAACCCTGGAACTGACTCCTAAAGAAGTGGAAATGATTATCTTTGCCAGTCAAAAGGGACGGCTTTCGCTCAGTCTGCGCAATTATGAAGAAACCCAATTCGAAAAGAATCTCCAGAGCGTAGACTTCAAATTCCTGGAGAAGAATATTATGCAGTATAATCAGGAACGTGAGAATCAACAGAAAAACCGCTGACGTCTAAACGCGCAAGGATAAATCATGTTTGAAATCATCATCAAACAGCCGGGACAAAACGAATTGCGGGGAAAACTCGCTCCGGGAGCTTATATTGTCGGTTCCGGCGGTTCCTGCCATATTCAAATCTCCCGTCCGGAAATATCAAGCCGGCACGCCCAGTTAGTTCTTAAAGACGATATGCTGAAAGTCATGGACCTGGGCAGCAGCAACGGCACTCAGGTCGACGGAGAGCCTGTCGCCGCGAATGAACTGTTCGAAGTTTCCCCCGGTTCGGTAATTACCATCGGCCGCGCCGAAATTATCGTCAAAGGGCTTGAATCCGACGAACTGAAATTAAAAGACAAAGAGTTGAAAGAAAAGATCGCAGCCGAAAAACCGGAAATGCCTCCAGCCGAAAAACCGGTCGAAAAACATAGTTCCGCGATGTCGGCGGAAAGGCCGAAAATTGATAAACACGGCAAAGATAAAATCCCGGTGCTGATTATTTCCGGAGTGCCGGAAAACATGCGGCAACTGGTGCAGGAAATTAAAAAACGCGCACACATGGAGTTGCTGAAACGACTTAATCTGAAGAAACTGGCGCTTTCCGGAATAACCGAAAAAGATCTGGAAAACAAAGCTAAAGACACAATCAAGGAAATTCTTTCTGAACTGTCGATCCCCCTGCCCCGCGGCGTGGATATCGAAACCATTGAACGCGAAGTGGTGCAGGAAGCCATCGGTCTCGGTCCGCTTGAATACTTGATCGAGCGCGACGATATTACTGAAATCATGGTCAACGGACCGGACAATGTTTATGTTGAATGCAAAGGCATACTTTACCGGACCGACACCGCCTTTGCGGACAACAGCCAGGTTCAGGCGGCGATTGAACGCATTGTTTCTCCGCTGGGCCGGCGCATTGACGAAAGTTCGCCGATGGTTGACGCCCGCCTGCCTGACGGATCCCGCGTAAACGCCATCATTCCTCCGCTGTCGCTGGTGGGACCTTCGATCACTATTCGTAAATTCTCCAAAACCCCGTTTGAAGTAAGCGATTTGATTAAATTCGGGTCGCTGACCAAGGAAATGGCACAGTTCCTCGATGTTTGCGTCAAAGTCAGAAAAAATATCATCATCTCCGGGGGAACAGGTTCCGGCAAAACTACTTTATTGAATGTATTGAGTTCATTTCTGCCAAATCGCGAACGGATTGTAACGATTGAAGACGCGGCGGAACTCCAGCTTCATCAGGAGCACATCGTCCGCCTGGAATCCCGGCCGCCCAACATTGAAGGCAGAGGCGAGATTGCAATCCGCGATCTGGTCAGAAACTCATTGCGCATGCGCCCTGACCGGATAGTCGTCGGCGAGTGCCGCGGCGGCGAAGCGCTGGATATGCTTCAGGCGATGAATACCGGTCATGACGGTTCACTGACCACCATTCATGCCAACACCCCCCGCGATGCGCTTTCCCGCCTGGAAACACTGGTGCTGATGGCCGGATTTGACTTGCCGCTGCGGGCGATCCGCGAGCAGATAGCCTCGGCTATCTGCATCGTTGTCCAGATCAATCGCGAACGTGACGGGTCGAGAAAAGTCTCCCATATCAGTGAGATCACTAAAATGGAAGGGGAAATCATTACGATGCAGGATATATTTGTTTACAAACACGAGGGCTGGGACGAAAACAACCGGATTATCGGACGCCATGTGCCGACCGGTAATATTCCGACTTTCATGGAAGAAATCGAACGGGCTAAACTAAATCTGGATATAGGCATTTTCAGCAGGAACACCTGATATCAACCGGAGTGAAAAATGTTTTTTGAAAGCTCATTGGCGGCCAGTATCTGCGCAGGCGTCAGCATCACGCTAATGTTCCTGGTGCTGGCGGATTTTATTTCTTTCGCCTATGCCAGATATAAAGACCGCTATCTGAAAGAAACAGCGGTTGAACTCGATGACGTTCTGCTCCAGATGCCGGCCAGCAAAATACTGGATGTAAGCGTCGCGATCAGCATGCTGGCGTGTTTTCTGACAATAGCCCTTTTCGCGTTCTACAGCAATAATTTTACCTGGAGCAAGGGGTTGCTGGTTGGTATCATTATTGCAATAGTGGCATTTCCGATGCCGCGCCTGTACCTGAAACATCTGAAGAAGCAACGGCTGATAAAGTTCAATGAACAACTCGAAGACGCGCTCGGTTCGATGAGCAGCGCGCTCAAGGCCGGATTCAGCATAAACCAGGCGATTGAGACCATCGCCGCCGAAGACAAACGTCCTATTTCCATTGAATTCCGGTTGTTGATGCAGGAAATCCGACTGGGAGTGCCGCTGGAAAGAGCGCTGGAAAATTTAAATGTGCGAATGGGAAGCGACGACTTTGAACTGGTCGCCACTGCAATTATTACAGCCCGTCAGACCGGCGGCGAACTGACGGCCATTTTTGACCGTCTGGCAGGACTGATCCGCGAACGCGCCAGAATCAACGGTAAACTCCGCGCAATGACTGCCCAGGGCAAACTGCAGGCCACAATCATCGGGGTCATGCCCTTGTTCCTGCTGATTATGATGTCTTATGCGGCGCCGACTGCAATGGATGCGTTTTTCAGTTCCATCGTTGGAATAATGTCAATGATTGCCGCCGCGATTATGGTAACCATCGGCTATCTGGTGATAAGAAAAATCACCACGATAGACATATAACGGGAAAGGCGGAGGGAAGTTACATGGATTTTTCAAATATACTCACTCTGGTCACGGCAGTTTCAGCAGGCATCTCCGTGACCTGCATAGCGCTGACAATTTTCTATTTCATGGAAGGCATGGAAATAGACAAAAGCAGCGGGGATGAAGTCAGGAAAACCTTGCCAGTTATGGTTAAAATTTTCATGCCGCTGGCTCCGAACTTCAGATTCATCGCCCGCCACCGGCTCTTTAAATCCGCAACTAAATATACGGAAGACCAGCTTTTGATGTCCGGATATATCAGCGCCGTCAGCGCGGAAGATTTTATTGCCGTAAGAGCGCTGCTAACACTGTTCGGACTGTTGTTTTTTGCGATGTGCCTGATTGGCGGTAATGCGATAGCCGGCCTGCTGCTTGTGGTCTGCCTCTACATTTACCCCGGGGCATGGCTGAAAACCATCGTCAAAAGAAGACATCTGGAAATCGTGAAAGCGCTGCCGAATGTTCTCGACCTCTTAACCCTGTCGGTGGAAGCCGGCAAAGACTTCCTGACTTCGCTGCGGGATATTCTCGGCAGGAGAAAAATGGACGCTCTCGGCGAAGAGCTGGGCAGAACATTCAAGGAAATCCAGCTTGGCAAAAAACGGCAGCAGGCGCTGCGCGATCTCTCGTTCCGCGTCAAGCAATCAGACCTCACCGCCGTATTGAACTCAATTATCCAGGCCGAGGAACTTGGCGTAAGCATCGGCAATCTGTTGAAAATACAGGGTGACATGCTGCGCAACAAACGATTTACCAGAGCGGAAAAACTGGCGAATGAAGCCCCGGTGAAAATCCTGTTTCCCATGGTCATCTTTATTTTCCCGGCAGTAATCCTCATTCTGATGGTTCCGATATTGATGCAGGCATTTAAATTCTTAGTACATTAAGGTTTTTGACGTATGATTCTGAATCTGACTAAAAAAAAATATCTTGCCCGCTCGCCTTTGTATGCGACTTCCTATATGTTACGGATGAGGGGCATGATCGGCAGATCTTTTCGCGATGCGGATTTCGACGCTATGGTATTCAGCAATTGCAACTCAATCCATACCATGTTTATGTCGATCAGGATAGACGTGGTGTTTGTAACCCCTGACAATATTATTTGCGGGCTGAAAAAAGCGCTGCCGCCGTGGATGCCGTTCGTCCGTTGCGGCAAAGCCTTTACCACGCTTGAACTGCCGGAAGGAACTATTGACTTGACCGGAACCCGGATTGGCGATATAGTTGACTTGTGCGGAGTTCTGACGGCTGAATCTGAACAGAAATTGAAAGATAACAACCTCGAAGTGGAAACTGTTATTTCCTTTAAAGAGAGCAATAAATGAAAGTATATTTTATCAACGGCATAAAAGCCGGTGAGAGCGCCGAGCTTTACAAGCCGGAAATATCCATTGGAAGGGAAACTGATAACGACCTGAGCATCCTTACTGCCGGAGTATCCCGCTATCATGCCAAATTAGTCTGCGGCAGCGATGGACGATGGACCATTTTTGATCAGAAAAGCACCAATGGGGTCAGGGTCAATAATGAACCGGTTGACGGCAGCAAAGCGCTTGAGGAAGGCGATATCCTCACCTTGGGAGATCAAACCATTCGCTTCGGCGAGAAAAAAGATATGAAGGCGGAAATTGCTTCGGCCTTTGCTCCGGAAACAATTCCGGTCATTCAGCCGTCCCAGACCCGATCCGACGGAATTCCCGTGCCCAAAGTCGTTTTCGAACCGATTGCCCTGACTGAAAATGAGCCCGAGGTTTCCAAAATCGAATTTCAGGAGCCCCCGCCCGGACTCCAGACATTCAAAACGGTTAAAACCGACGCTGAAGAAGAACCGGCAGTAGCCAAAGTCGAATTTCAAGAGTTAAAACCAGATGAAAACAAACTGGATACGAATAAACCTATCTTCAAAGGCAAAGAAGAGCCGCCGTCGGAAAAAACGCTCACTTCCGCCATGGTGTTTTCCTATATTGAAGATAAGACCGAAGCCGCCAGAGAACATATTTCCGAAGCGCTTCTGAAGGGCAAAGTCAATATTTTTGCCAGCAAAGAACAACTGAAAGCGGAAATGTCCGAAAATGACCCCAATAAACACAAACGCCGTTTTTCAAATCTGTTATTTTACGTCATTGTAATCTGTTCCGCCGTTATCTTCGTCAGTTTGTTCATCATGTTCCAGGAAACCCAGAAAGGCAGGACGGAAGTAAAAAGCGAAAAGAAAAGCATCGCGTCGCCGCTTCTGGTTTACTATGAGAAAGATAAGGCAGCCACGGACAACCTGTTCCGATTCACCATGCGCCTGGAGGCAGGCAAAGCCTATTTCACCATTGACGACCTGAAATCCCAGCGGCATTATTCTAAAACCATTGACAAAGTCAGTCCGGCGCTGCTGGAGGCTTTGAAAAAAGAAATTGAAGGCACCACTTTCCTGACATTGCAGCAACAGCCGGCTGAGGCCGCGCCGGATAATATGAATGAGACCCGCACCCTGATTGTCAGTTATGATGATAAAATCAACAACATTACAGTCAAAAATACTTATGCCCCCGGCGCATTCGAAACCATTGAACATGCAATTAATGATTTTGCCGGAAACTTCGGACTGCAAACCATCGCATTGTCTCCCGATGAATTGAAACAGCGGGCGGAAGAACTATACCAGAAAGCGGAAGACCTTTTCCAGAACCGCGAAGCTAAACCGGAAAAACTGCATGATGCCATCTCCCGCTATCAGATGGCGGTTGAATATCTTGATCAATTTTCGCCCAAACCGGCGACTTGGGAAAAGGCCAGAAAACGCGCCAGCGAGGCGGAAGCTATCTTAAACAAAATGAGAAAGGATTTGGATTTTGAATATCAGCGGTTGATACAACTGGACGAATATGAAAAAGCCAAAGCAATAACCGCACAACTGATGGAACTATATCCGCAAGATTCCAAAGAGTATGACAAATACAAATTAAGAAATATGCAGTTGGACAGAGGTATTAAGGAACGCAAAAAACTATGAAAACACTAAATTACATATTCAAAATATCGCTGGCAGTTGTATTCATATCATCACTGCTGCTGACTTCCGGTTGCGATAAAAAACCGCAGCCCAGGGTAGATGCAACTTTCAAGATAACCTCCAATCCGGATGGAGCAAGCGTTCTCTTCAATGACCACGAATTGGGAACAACCCCGTACAGCGACAGAATCAAACCTACTACCATTATCATAAAAATAGCCAAATCCAACTTCAAGCCGAGATGGGAAAGAATTGAACTGAAAGCAGGCGAGGACAAAACGTTTAATTATGACCTCACCCCAATCACGGGAGCGGTATTGCTGGTCAGCCGGCCGGACAATGCCAAAATTATCATCAACGGGGAAGTCAAAGGGACTACGCCGCTGATATTGCAAAATCAACCGCTTGGCAGCTACACCGCCAAACTGGAGAAACCCGGATTTGCGCCGCGCGAAGTATCCTGGACGATTAAAGATGAGTGTCCTCAGGAAGTTATTGTTTCATTAAATTCGAATGTCGGCAGGCTGACACTTACCAGTGAGCCTTCGCATGCACAAGTTTTTATCAACGGAGCGCCCCGCGGCTATACTCCGTTCAAATGCGAACTTGAAGAAGGCAAATACCAGTTGAAACTGGAGAAAGAGGGTTTTGCGGCAATCGAGGACTATGTCAACATATTGCGAGACCAGAATCTGGATAAATCCCTAACCATGAGCAATCTGCCGGGCTCTCTCGAAGTCACGACCGAACCATCAGGAGCAGATATCTCTATAAACGACGAGCCGCACGGGGTAAGCCCGCTGAAACTCGGCTCATTAGCTGCCGGTAAATATGTCGTTAAAGCGGCAAAAAACACCTTTGATGCCGTTACTAAAGAAGTCGTGATCGTTTCCGGTCAAAAATCTTCCGTTGAATTCATCATGACTAAGAACACCGGCGGCATTGACCTGGTCATTAATCCCCCCGGCACTACCATTTATCTGAACGGCAAAGTCCAGGGGGTTACCCAGAAAGGGGAAAACCCGATGCTCTCCAAAGTTTTCCAGATCCGAGGCATCAACGCCGGAAATTATGAAGTCACCGTGGCCCATAAACGCGGCGTGCCGGATACCAAGACTGTCCCTGTAACCGTTACCAAGGGCCAGATTGCCCGCCCGAAACCGATTTCACTATGGGTAGCCAACGCCGAACTGAAACTGAAAGATGGAAAAGTCTCCATGGGCCTGCTCTATTCCGAAAGTACCGATAAAATACTTTTCGGTCCGGAACCCGGAGTTAAAGTCGAGTACTTGCGCGACGAAATAGACTACCTCAAACCCATAATAACCGGTGATGAGTAACAAAAGTAATCACCCGCCATTTGCTTCTGTAATCTTGATTAATAAAGACGCCTGCCGTATCATATCCCCTCGCGGCAGACGGCGGGATAGTACGGACGGACACTCCCAGAAGATTCATTGAAACAAAGACCCAACCTAAGCAGATTCAATGGACGAGGAATTCGCACTCGTCTTCAACACTTCTATACCTGGTACTTTGTATAACGGGAAATGCGTATAAATTACGATAGTTTTGAAGTTTGGTCCGTATTCTTCCGATATCGTCAAGATTGCAACCGCTTAGCGGTTCGCTCCTTGCGTTCGTATTTTCCCGTTCCTTATTGTGCAAAATCCGGATGCAAAAAAAAAGCCCGCGTTAAGCGGGCGTGAATAAGCGGATGCTTTACTTGATCGGAGGTTTACCGGCAACCCCGCCGACTTTCTTATGCCAGACGGCGATAATCGGGCTGGCGACAACTACTGATGAATAAGTACCAATCGCCACGCCAAGCATCATGACGAATACGAAATCGTTGATGGCGGTACCGCCGAACAGGAACAGGATGAATACCACCAGGAATACGGTGAAGGCGGTCAGCACCGTCCGGCTCAAGGTCTGGTTGATGCTCATATTTACGATGTCTTTGTACGGCTTGTCTTTGACCAGTTTCAGATTTTCACGAATCCGGTCAAATACCACGATCGTATCCATGATGGAGTAACCGATGATCGTCAGGATCGCGGCGACAACCGACAATGAAATTTCTCTGCCAAGCAACAGATAGATGCCGAGGGAAATAGTCACGTCATGGATAAGGGCGATTACCGAAGACACCCCGTAATCGAATTCAAAGCGCAATGCCACATAAATAATAATGCCGATAAACGCCAGGATTACCGACAATATCGCGGATTTACTGAATTCCCAGCCGACCAGACCGCCGAGCGAAGATTCAAGTCCGCCGGAAAGTTTGGCATTCGGGAATTTAGTGTTGAGTATTTGAGCGATCTGATCCTTGGGGCTGACAGATTCCTGCGCACTGGCGTCAACTTTGACATTGCGGCGGATGACGATTTCCAGCTTTCTATTATCTCCGCCAAGCGCGGCATTCGTTTTATAGGTGACTTTAGCTTCATAACCGGCGGAAGCGAGTACTTCGGCAATTTGCTGAGGGGCTACGCTTTCGGCATAACTGAACGTTATCTGAGTACCGCCGACGAAGTCAACGCCGAGACAATTTTTACCCTGGACGCATATTGTTATAATGCTGATCACAATCATAATCGCCGACCCCACCAGCAAGTAGCGGGCGGCGCGGAGGAAATCAAAATGCGGGTGGGTAAAGATATGCATCATATGCAGTGTCTTGAAATGGGAATAACGCTGCATAATGTCAAACACCAGACGGGTGATAAACAGTGATGAGAACAAGCTGGTAATGATACCGATGTTAAGCGTTACCGCAAACCCCTTAATGGCGCCGGTGCCGACAAACATCAGAATCACCCCGGTAAACAGGGTAGTCAGATGGGAGTCGATAATGGTCAGGAAAGCCTTGCTGTAACCGAGATCAATCGCATTGAGCACCGTCTTGCCGTTATTCAATTCTTCGCGCACACGTTCATAAATAAGAACGTTGGCGTCAACCGACATCCCCATCGTCAGAATGATACCTGCAATACCAGGCAGGGTAAGTGTGGCGTCAAAAGCAGCCATGGAGCCAAGCACCATGATAACATTGACTACCAAACCGATAATCGCCACTACGCCGGCCCGGCGGTAATAAATTATCATACTCGCGGCCAGGGCGAACAGAGCCAGCACACCGGCCCATATACCATTGCGAACGTTATCCGCGCCGAGGGTAGGGTCTGTATCAAAAATTGCCTGTACATTGATTTGCGGCAGGCTGCCGGTGGCGAGAGCATCGGAAATAGCTTTGGCTTCCTCAGTTGAGAACTTACCGGAAATTTCAGCGCTGCCGTCCATAATGGCGGAGCGGATGGACGGTGCGCAATAAAGCTTGCCGTCAAGCACAATCGCCAACTGGCGATTGAGATATCTGGTGGTGACATCGCCGAACTCTCTGCCGCCTTTGCTGTTAAAACGGAGAATAATTTTGCGCTGTCCGTACTGGTCGGCGCTCGGGAATGCGTCAACAATGTCTTTGCCTTCCATTACCCAGCGGCGTTCAACAAAATAAATCTGGGTAACCGGCTTCTGACCTTTTACAAAATCAACGGTTTCCAGTTTTTCATAACCGACAGGCGCAATAAAGTTTTGCGGATCTTCGAGATACTTTTTGACCAGCATCTGGTTGTCTTCATGAACCAGACGGAAACGGAGCTTGGCGCTCATCTTGATCAAACCCAGCAACTTCAACTTTTCGTCTTTTGATACTACCGGCACACGAAGAGAAATGTAACGGCCGCCGGCAGGCGAAATTTCAGATTCGAAAATCTTCTGGGATTCCATACGCTTACGAAGAGTTTCAATCGCAATATCGCGGAAATTATCGTAAGTCCTGCTGATTTTCTGGTTGTCTTTATCACTTTTTGTTTCTTTGACAACAGCCGTCTCATTCGCAGCCTTGTTTTCACTGCTGATCGTACCGTCATTGGCATCCTGTTTTTTGTCAGGAATAAGTTCAAGCAGAAATTCGGCGCCGCCGTTCAAGTCCAATCCCAAACGGATGGAACTGCTGGCCTTCTTTCTGACCAGGCTGAGCACGTCGCGATTGTCATTCAAGTCTTTGCCGTCGACATGGCTTTTCAGTTCAATTCCCTTTTCATCCGCAGCTTCAAGCAACGCCTGCGACGGGAAAAGACTGGGATTGACTTCCTGTTTTTTCTTGGCATCGGCTACCAGTTTTTCCATTTCAGGACTTTTGCTGTCTTTCAGCACGGAACTGAAAGTCTTGTAAAAATCCCGCTGAGTCAGCGGATGGATTGAAACAGCAAAAACAGCAATTACAGCCAGAGCGATGATCGTTCTCAGAAGTATCGGTTTCTTATTCATATTTGCGACAGCATCCCTTCTTAAAAGCTTTTATAAAGTCAGTTAGCGAGAGTATTCATGTTTCCGTTCTCGAAAACGGCATTAATGCCGGTCTTGCTGATTTCGATCTTGACATTATCGGAAATTTCAGCAATGAACGTCTTTTCTTTAACTTCAACAATTTTGGCATAAATTCCGCCGCCAATAATTACGCTGTCGCCTTTCTTGATCTGTTCGACCATTTCCGTGCGTTTTTTGGCCTGTTTGCGTTGTGATCTGATCATAAAATAAATCATCACGCCAAAAATAAGAATCGGTCCCAGCAATGGGAGCATTCCGCCGCCTTGAGGAGCTGCCGCCCCGCCCTCGGCTAAAGTAAAAATCGTTTCAATCATTTGCAATTATATCCTTCTTTTTTTTATCTTGGGAAAAAACTAACTTTGCAAAATACATCAAAAACCCCGAATAGCAAGATTTTTTTTGATATTCAGGGCTTAAAATTGAGATATTTTAAATCAGCCGAAGCCGATTATGCTATTTCCCGGGAACGCCGAGCAGGCTGAGATGCTTTTCAAAATGAGACTTCAGCTTCTCGCAGTATTGCTTTTCAAACTTGTGCATGGCGGCAAAAAACAGCGGCCTGATGGTTTTATCGCGCAGAATCGGGCCGTAAGTAATATGCAGAAGCTGCCGGGCTTCGTTCATTTCCATTAACTTCGGCAAATCCTTGTCCGGCATGGTATCCACATTCGCAATTCTGGTTATATCGGCGGTGATATGATACAGCCGGAGCATATCGTTGAAATTTGCCAGCGCGCATTTGTGCATAAGGCGGTAGAGTTCCGGATCATTTTCGGAAATAACCCGGACAGCTTCCAGCCAACTGGTGCCGGCAGTCTTGAGATGGAGGCGCATTCCGGTCATTTTGCCGATAGTCGGATACACCATGAACTTGTCACTGCCGGAATGAATTGAAACCTTGTAATCGCCGTGGGTCCTGGCAATCGCCGCATGAACTTCAAACTGACGGGCAAACTCGGCAGGATCGCCGATGTAATCAACAGCTTTTTGAAATTCTCCGATAAATCTGGGGGCCAGCGATGTAAACTCCACGCCGCGCAACCGCAATTCCTTCACAATGAACAGGTGGTGAGACGGAAGTGTCGGCGAAGTCGTTTCATCAATCGAAATCTCCAGGTCAAATTCATCGCCGCGACGGGATTTAATATGATTGTAAACTTCCAGCGCGAAATCCAGCGCTTTCAAATACATTACCGCGCAACGGCGGGCAGTAGCAGCGTCAATTGCAATTTCCTGGCTGCCGACTTTAAAGGTTTTATCGAAATAGGTCTGCTTGATCCGGAGCTGAACATCCGCCGGCAGCGCATTGAAAGCGGTCTCCACCTGCGAATTCTGCCAGTCTCCGGCTTTCGCCAGCATCACTTCCGACAAATCCAGGGTAATCATCGGCATCCCGGCAGACAATGCGATATCAATATCCGGAATATTTTTCAGGTGGTCGCCGTCAGCGCCGAATCCGTCCTTATAGCCGGCCTGAAAGACCATAAACGTGGCATCATCAACCACCTGGCGATAGGTTCTGCCGGTAAGGTCGAGTTCGCGCATCGACTGCTGAGCCAGCACCGGAGTCGCATCAAAATGCTTTACCGCGGCAATATGGCCGACGCTTGCCAAACCAAGCCGGTCGCCGCAGCCGATCGTAGTTTTGCGGTTGCGGAGCGATACCGGGGCAGTCCACGGGAAAAGCGTTCTCAGCAATTGTGCATTATGCTCATTTAACGGACATTTCCTGGCAATAACGCCGCAATCGCCAATCTGCTCGCCGGAAAAATCCGCGATCAGCCCGTCTTCGCGAGTTGACAAAACCAGAATAAATTTTGATTGAGAATCGCAAGCCATTGCAACAATTGCATTGTCTTTTTTCTGGACAGAATCTTTATAGAAAGCAACATTGCTGCTATGGTTGTGAATGTTTTTTCTGATATGATCTTCGCCGGCCCCGATTAAAGTGGATGCATGCTTTAGTAATTCTTTCATATTCCCTTCCCCCTTGATAATAATTTATATTTACAATTTGATGAAATCTTATTCCCCGGCAAGTGCCATCGTTGGCTATGCTTCATAAAAAATAAAATCAAACAATCTGGAATATATTCCGGAAATACATTATTTCAAGATAATCGGAAAATAAAAAATCACCAGACAACGGCAGATGACCGTTCGATTTTGCCTGAATTCAATCGAAAACCATTTTTTTCTTAAATATGAGTATTGACATTTCTTCCAAAATGAATTATAATAATTCTTGTTTACAGTTGTATTACTTTGATTTAGGGAAATGCAATGCAAATATCGAAACATACAGAGATAACAAAACAAATAGAGAAAAGCATTCTTGACAGCGAATATGGTGAAATGCTTCCGACTGTCCGTTTGCTTTCGGACCGTTTCCAGGTATCAACCAGAACCATGTCCAAGGCATTGAAACCGCTGGTAACCAAGGGGTTGATAATTCCGGACGGCACACGCGGCTGCCTTATAAGCCGGCAGCGGCATATCCGTCCGCATACCGGCATTGTCGGGATTTTCTATCGCAGCGATAATGATAGACTGGATTTTGAAAATGCCACTTTACTGACTCCGCTCAAGAATGCCATAGAAAAAGACGGATATAAACCGCTTTTCATGAATATTCAGCACAACGTGAATGATTTTGGCGACATCAATTTCTGGAAATCAAACTGGGTGGATGGATATATCTTTATTTACAGCGCGATTGATAAAAAATTGGCATGCAGCCTGAAAAAACATGATGTTCCGTTTGTCGTTGCCAATAGCCTGCCGCAGGAATGCGGCGTCAACTGGGTTGAATTTGATAGCGCGGGAGCGATACGAAAGATCGTAGCCGGCCTCTACGCAAAAGGATACCGGAGAATTGGAATAGATTTTAAATATATTAAAATGCCTTCTCACAGAGATCATATTCGGAAGTCATGGCAGGAAATAACCTCTGAAAAAAATATTTACCAGGCTGACTATTTTCATTTGCCCGCGGAACAGCCGGAAATATGCTTTGCGGAAAAACATGCCAGATACTTTCTGCAATTACCGGAGATTCCCGAGGCATTGATTCTGTGGCATCCCGGCGCGGAAGTTTTTGAAAAGGAATTTGCCAAGGCAGGCATTAAATATCCAGATGACATTGTTTTTGTGGAAGAGGATAATTATTCCAATCGCAAACCGGTGCAAAATCGCTATCCTGGCTGCTTTGCCCGCTATGATTTGCTGGCCAACGAAACATGGTCTTTGTTCAAGCAGGTTAAAGCAAATCCGGCAATGGAAGTTGTTAATAAATTGGTTGATATGGAATTAAATCTTGATCAGGTAACAAATAACCCAAGGAGGAGGTCATGAATACGCAGAGAAAAATTAAAGCTAAGGGGATTTTCACGCTCATTGAACTGTTGGTCGTGGTAGCGATCATCACAATTTTGGCCAGCCTGCTGCTGCCGGCGCTGAACAAAGCCAGAAACCAGGCAAGAGTTGCTCAGTGTGCCAACAATCTCAAACAATTGGGAGTTACGGTCAACAACTACTCATCAGAACAAAATGACTGGTATTTCAGTGCGTCACCCGCCGCCGTAACCTGGGGAACATTTTTGCGACAGAATCATTATATTGACCAAAGCGAATGTAAATATATAAGCAGTTCATGGTATCTGCCGGCACGACTTACTTGTCCGGATGTCACAATTCGTGCCGGTGCTGTAGACAGCTACATTCCTAGCGGAACTTACGGTATTCGTCTGGACGACCCCAAATACCACGCAGGCGGCGGGTATTTGCCATTGAATTATGTTAAATTCAACTACAGCAATCAAAGTCCGTCCGCGTTCCTGCACTTTACGGAAGCCGTTTATACGCCTACCATGGGACCGCTCTCTTACGTTTACCTCTATTTTGATGCTACCAGAGTGGTGTGGATGCACCATAACAGGAAAGCCAATGGTTTATTTCTGGACGGACATGTAAGCTGGGTTAGCCCTGAAAATATGAGACTTCTGAATAGCGGGACAGGCGTAAATTTCTGCCTGGACTCAGATGGAATAAAGTAGGATTGTTGATATTCCGGGATCTAACACCTTAATAGACCGTGTCTTGCCATTTTCATCCTATAAAATGTCCGGACATCGCGCAAGCTTTTTTTATAAAATGAGTTTTATAATACTTAAAAACATTAAAGGATAATAATGAATACTGCAAAAAAGTTGGCATGTTTCAAAAGCCCAGTTGACATATTTCATGTCACTGGGCCTGAAATGACATCTATTTCTTCTCTGTTTTCTTCCTGAATGAACCTGACACTTTCACGCGCTTGAGGACGAAGCAATTCCTGTCCTCGATGAACC
>CAIKZE010000154.1 GCA_903831825.1 uncultured Lentisphaeria bacterium
GGTTCATCGAGGACAGGAATTGCTTCGTCCTCAAGCGCGTGAAAGTGTCAGGTTCATTCAGGAAGAAAACAGAGAAGAAATAGATGTCATTTCAGGCCCAGTGACATGAAATATGTCAACTGGGCTTTTGAAACATGCCAAATTTTCTGCTATTAAAAACGTGTTACAGATTGAAAATCGTGTTATTTCATCTATCTTTCCATAGAGCTTTTTAAGCATCTAAAATATTTTTAATTCATGATAATTCTTAAATACGGGTAGAATATGTGTGGAATCGTCGGATATGCGGGAAAACGGAATATCGTTAAGACATTGCTGGACGGCTTGAAACGGCTTGAATACCGCGGCTATGATTCTGCCGGACTGGCGCTTCTGGAGAAAGATAAAATTCAGGTTGTCAAGACTATCGGCAAGGTCAAGAATCTGGAAAATAGAATATTAAATGAGTTGAGCGATATTGACCTTGCAGAACCTACCGCCGGAATTGCGCATACCCGGTGGGCGACGCACGGGGTGCCGTCCGAACGCAATGCTCATCCGCATCAGGATTCATCAGGGCGTTTCGCCATTGTCCATAACGGCATTATTGAAAATTATCTGGAGCTGAAAAGCCATCTGCAGAGTAAAGGGCGCGTCTTTGTTTCTGAAACCGACAGCGAAGTACTGGCTCATCTGATCGCCGAATGTTACGAAGGAGATTTGCTGAGCGCTACAGCCGCCGCCCTGAAAAAAGTCAACGGCACTTACGGGATTGCGGTAATCTCCGTTACAGATCCCGGCGTCATCGTTGTCGCCAGGCATGGCAGCCCGATTGTCATCGGCGTCGGAAACGGCGAAACGCTGATTGCCAGTGACATTTCCGCGATTGCCGCATATACTCAACGGGTGATTTACCTGAATGATGGCGACCTGGCAAAGATTACGGCTGAAACTATCGACATCCGGAACATTGAAAATATTCCGTTGTCCAGAGAAATTGCCCATATCGACTGGAACCCGGAAGCCGCGGAAAAAAGCGGTTATGAACATTTCATGCTTAAAGAAATTTGCGAGCAGCCGGAAGCCGTTGCCAATTCCATTCGCGGCCGCCTGGATAAAGGTTCCGCCACGGCAGTGCTTGCCGGATTGAATATGACTTCCCGCGAACTGGCGCAGGTTAACCGCATTGTCATTGCGGCCTGCGGAACCAGTCTGCACGCCGGAATGGTCGGACAATATTTCTTTGAAGAACTGGCGAATATTCCTGTTGATGTCGAACAGGCGGCTGAATTCCGCTACCGCAACCCGATTATCGAACCCAATTCGCTGGTCATCCCGATCAGCCAGTCGGGCGAAACCGCCGACACGCTGGCGGCGGTGCGCGAAGCCGCCAATAAAGGCGCGATTGTCGCGGCGTTATGCAATGTTGTCGGCTCTACCATTGCCCGTGAATCCGGACGCGGCATTTATCTGCACGCCGGACCGGAAATCGGCGTGGCTTCAACCAAGGCATTCACCTGCCAGGTCACGGTATTACTGATGATGGCCCTGCTTTTCGGCAGAAACCGGCGGTTGTCGCGTGAGGAAGGACTTAAGATTATTAATGAGGTGGACTCCATTCCAGGCTTGATCAGCACAATACTCGAACGCAAAGAAGCGATTGAGAAGATTGCTAAAAAATATGCCGGAGCCAGAGACTTCTTCTATATCGGGCGCGGATGTCTTTACCCGGTGGCGCTGGAAGGCGCGTTGAAACTCAAAGAAATCAGCTATATCCATGCGGAAGGCTACCACGCTGCTGAATTGAAGCACGGCCCGATCGCATTGCTGGAAGCCGGCGTGCCGGTGGTCGCACTGGCCAACAATATCCCCGGCAAGGACAAGATGATCGGCAATATTCAGGAATGTCACGCCAGACACTCTCCGGTTATTGCCACGGCGACAGACGGCGACGAGGAAATCAAAAGCATCGCCGATGACGTGATTTGGATTCCTGAATGTTCGAAATTCGTTTCTGTGGTTCCGACTGTCGTTGCGCTTCAGTTGCTGGCTTATTATATCGCCAGGGAAAGAGGCTGCGAAATCGACCAGCCGCGGAATCTGGCAAAAAGTGTAACAGTTGAATAATAAAAAAGAGTAGTTGCTTTAAATGATGTTTATATATAATCTGCTGTTCCCGCTGGCATTCCTTTTTTTCATACCGGGGCTGGTCATCAAGCTTATCCGCCGGCCGGGACAGAAAAAAACTTTTCTTGAACGCTTTGCCATTTTCTCTCCGGAGAAAAAACGGCAGTTGCAGGCAATGCAGGGCGCAATATGGATACACTCCGTCAGCGTCGGGGAAACTATGATTGCGCTTTCACTGTTGAAAAAGTGGCAGACGCAGCACCCGGATAGAAAGTTTGTGCTGTCCACCACCACCACCACCGGTCAGGCGCTGGCGATGGAAAAAGCTCCTGCCGGGGTCGTGGTTTTCTTCTGCCCCATTGACTTCATTTTCTTCGTCCGCCGTGTTTTTACGCTGATTAAACCATGCATGATGATAATTCTGGAAACCGAAATCTGGCCGAATATGATCCATGAAGCTCACCGCCGGAACGTGAAAACCGTCCTGGTCAATGCCAGAATGTCGGACAAATCAGCCAGAGGTTATTACCGTTTCCGGATGTTCTTCCGTCCGCTGCTCGAAAAATTTGACAGTATCTGTGTTCAGACGGAAACCGATTTGAAGCGTTTCTGTTCAGTCGCCCCCGCCGCGCCGGTACAAGTCTGCGGCAACATGAAATTTGACCAGAGCATGCCCGATAATCTGCCGGAGATTGATCTGCGCAAGTATTTCGGACCGGAAACTTCCATGATTCTGCTGGCGGCCAGCACTCATCCGGGCGAAGAGGAATTGATTGCCGCGACGTTCAAAAGAATAATCCCTGAGTTTCGCGGACTTAAACTGGTCATCGTTCCGCGCCACGCGGAACGCGGCGGCGAAATTGCTTCAACCCTGAAGAAACTCGGCATCAATTTCGCGCAGCGCACCGCGGTCGACAATCCCCCCGATGTTGACTGCCTGCTGGCTGACACCACCGGAGAAATGCTCAGTTTCATGAAGCAGGCGGATGTTGTCATCATGGGCAAAAGTCTGGCCGGACAGAACGAAGGCCATAACCTGATCGAACCGGCGCTGCTGGCCAGGCCGATAATTACCGGAAGTATTCTAAAAAACTTCAGATTCGTCCTTAACGCGCTCAAAGAAAATAACGCACTGCTTACGATTGATTCCGATGAACAACTGGAAGATGCGCTATGCAAACTTTTCAATGAACCCGAACTGCGTAAGACCATCGGCGAAAACGCGAAAGCCGCCCTGATCAAACACAAAGGCGCAACTGAAAGAACCATTAAATCCATGGAGGAAATGCTGTGAAAAATATTACTCAAATGATCCGTGCCCGCGCCGGGGAAATCACCCCGGAAATACTCAAAGTCGCAGAAAAGGAAAAGCGCGCGCCGGAATCCATCCGCGCCGAAGTCGCCGCCGGTACTATCGTCATCCCGGCTAACATCAACCATAAAAGCCTTGACCCTATCGGCATCGGCAAGACGCTCTTTACCAAAATCAACGCCAATATCGGCAATTCCACCTTGTCCAGTTGCCCTAAAATGGAACTGGAAAAACTGCGCACCGCCCTGAAATACGGAGCGGATACGGTTATGGATCTCAGTACCGGCAGCAATATCACCAATATCCGCCAGACGATTGTCAGCAACAGTCCGGCGCCGATCGGTACCGTACCGGTTTATGAAGCCCTCAGCCGGATTAAATCCGCCGACCAGCTTACCGATGAACTGATTCTGCAAGTCATCCGCGAACAGGCGGAACAGGGTGTTGACTACATGACCATTCATGCCGGGCTGCTCCGCGAACACATCCCGATGGCGAAGGAGCGCATGTTGCGCATCGTCAGCCGCGGCGGTTCGATCCTGGCCAAATGGATGCAGGTCAACAAACGCGAAAACCTCTTCTATGAAAACTTTGACAAAATACTGGAAATCTGCAAGCAATACGATGTAACGCTGTCTCTAGGCGACGGTCTCCGTCCCGGCTGTCTGGCCGATGCCAGCGACAAAGCTCAGTTTGCAGAACTGAAAGTTCTAGGCGAACTCGTCAGCCGCTGCCGTGCCGCCGGGGTTCAGTCCATGGTTGAAGGGCCGGGCCACGTTCCGCTTGACCAGATTGAGATGAACATGAAAATGGAAGATGAAATCTGCCAGGGCGCGCCGTTTTACATACTCGGCCCGGTTGTCATTGACTGCGCCCCCGGCTATGACCATATTACCAGCGCCATCGGCGCCACGCTCGGCGCATACTACGGCGCCGCCATGCTGTGCTATGTTACGCCGAAGGAACATCTCGGACTGCCCAATGCGGAAGACGTCAGAAACGGCGTCATCGCTTATAAGATCGCCGCTCATGCCGCCGATGTCGCGCTCAAGCGCCCCGATGCCAGAAGGCGTGATGACGAGATTAGTAAAGCAAGAGCTGATTTTGACTGGCAGAAACAGTTCGAACTCGCGCTAGACCCTGACCGCGCCCGCGAATTCCGCCAGCAGGCTCTCGATGAAAGAAATGCCCAGACCGGCGAACACGCATCGATCAATGACAAAGATCATTTCTGCACTATGTGCGGACCTGATTTCTGTTCCATGCGCATCAGTAAAGAACTTTAAGCATAATCTTTGTGGAAGTGAAAAAGGTGAACTTTATACATAAAGTTCACCTTTTTTTGTACGGCACACTTGATTGGCTCAGTCAAAATTGATGGCTCAAGCGCCTTTGCTGAAAGTGACTACGCGCCGGTTTTCCGGAATGGCGGCCGCTTGTTCTACTCGGTACTTGGATCCCATTCGACACGCAAACTACCCCAAGGCGTAAAAGCACAAAATGTAATTACGCGGTTATCGTCGGGAAAACGTGCTTGCTTGTACTCGACCATTCTTGCCAAAATCTCTTCCCAATCCTCCGAAACCAGTTCTTTGCGAAACTTGCTCTTCGGAATTGGAAATTTTGCCACTTCGCCCAGGTAGCGCCCTTCCATGTAGTCTGCCGACTTAGTGACCCTGTTCCATGCAATATGCGAAATCAGCATCAACGGATGCATGACTTCCGAATGTCCATATTTCGGACTCTTCAATCCTTGCATCGCGATCTCGATCAACATATCCGATAGTTTCCGATTCATCAGTTATCCTTGCCTAACAAGTTATTAAATAGTCTTCTGTTTAACCCTCAATCAAAATTGATGGCGCAAGCGCCTTTGCTGAAAGTAACTACGCGCCGGTTCTCCGAAATATTGGCAAAGGCTTTATTGAGATTCGCCAGCCGCTCCATCGCCGATTCATGTTCAATGCTGCCGGGTGTGGAAAACTTGATGTCGTCGGTAAGCACCATGCGGTAATATTCGAAACTCTCCGGACGTCCGTAATATTCCCTGTCCAGATATTCGCACATGGCTTGCGAGTCCTCGGCCCTGACCAGAATGGAGACGCAGCCGCCTTTGCCGGCGCCGGTCAATTTCCCGCCAAGGTAGCCGGGACCGCGTTTAGCGATGCTGAGCAGGAAATCTATCTGCGGAATAGAGACCCTGAAGTCGAACGTCAGGGCATCCTGTAGTTTATCCACCAATACCCCGACTTCCTGACGGTAATCATCATAAATATCCGATGTCTCGGAAATAACTCCGACGCGCACCTGTTCCGCCACCTTCTCAAAAATATGCTCCAAACGCCTGCCGATGACATTCTGGCGGTAGAAAAATCTGGCAGTAGTCCTTAAATGATAACCGCCAATGCTGCGTTTGGGACTGGTGTAATTCCTGATGACTGAAGCTGTATCTATTTTTAATAATTTGGCAGCGCCGTCAGGAGTAATTTTAACCGGCAACAGCGCAATGAATTCCTCGATGGCCTCGTCGGAAATTTTAAGGATATCCCAACTCAAACTGCCGAGTTTATTGAAATTACGGCGTATTTTTTCCCATAATTCAGGTTCCTGCTCAAGATGCCGGATAGACCTTTCCGGCACAAAGCCGAAAAGGTCTTCAACCAGCCGGCTAAGCCAGCCGGGTTTGCTGTTTTCACAATTTTTAATGGCTTCAGTGACTTCACTGATCAGGATTTCAGCGAGGTCCTCGCTCATTTTTATCCAGCCTTTGCGCATATTGAAACTCTGATTACCGCCCGCGCTTTTATTCACTTCCCATAGCGAATTGGCCAGAACGACATGAATGCCTTTCAGGAACGGCAGGGTGGTAACGCCAAGTTCAGGCCGTGAATGCCGGTTGTAACTGACACTGTTGGCAAGATTGAACAGAATCGTCATCTGATCGTTGGCCCCGCCGTGAGTGCCGACATACCATTCGGCTTCCCCCAGAAAACGGCAGACCTGACGGTTGGTCCATTGCGGCAGTTTGTCGCGGTTGGCAAAAAACATCGCCAGAAACGAAAGTACCACCATCGCGGAAGACGAACTCACGCCGGCCCGGAAAGGCGTGGTGGACGGGCCGAAGGTCATGTCCGCGCCGCGCAGTTCAATCCCCGGATTTTCCCAAAGCGCCTTGATGTAGGGGCTGAGAATGTAGTTCACCCAGTCCCCCTGTTTGCGTCCATAATACGGATAAAGCAGGGAACGGCTGTCCCAGTTGTCGGTCATGCCGGCGACTGCCGGACCGGACCATGGGGCCTGCCGGAACTGCTCAATTTCTTTATTGAGCGAAACTTCAGAGGCCGGAAACAGCGGATTTGAATTATAGAGATTCAAGACATCATCATTGCGGAAAGAAAGCGCCAGCGGAATATCGCCGTCAATCGTCGTGGACATATGATCGCCGCCGCACATGTCGAGATATTCCAGAAACGCGTTGAGGCGTCCGGGAGCGCGCAACAGTACGGTGGGAACGTTGCCCACGCGCCCGATATGACATTCCAGCGTTTTTATCATCCGCTCTTTCTGGTGCGCCAGGTATTCGCGGTCTGTATTCACATATATGCCATTTCCCAGAAAATTGTCCAGGCGTGTTGAACTACGTTTTAATTTGGCGATGATATCCGCGGCGGGAATAGCTTTGAATTCTCTGGAAAAAATATCCGGCATTTGAGTAACTCTCCTTATCCTTAAATTACATGAACCCGTTGCGCTAAAAACAGCCTGAAAACCCTACGCCCTGTTAACTCATTCAGGGCAGCTATATTATATTTCATAATTCATCGCATTTCAATATGCACAGAGCACGATTCAGCCTAAATAAAGCCGACATTGTCATATTGGCAATCCGAGGAGATGAAAAGCATTTGCACAAAGCCGGTTCATGGTTCAGATTAATGTGTTTGAATAATTATCAGAGATTACGGGGAATGTTATGATCAAGAAAAAAAAGACTATTTATCTGAGCGGTCCGATTATGGATGAACATGCCGGACATGCCCGCGAATGGCGCGAGTCGGCTAAAACGCTGCTCGGCAAGAATTTTGACACGCTGGACCCGATGCGCCGGAAATTCATTGACCGGCAGGTGGACAGCGCCAATGAAATCGTCGAATTCGACTTGCAGGATGTTCGGGATGCCGACATTGTTCTGGTTAATTACAACAAACCCAGCATCGGCACCAGCATGGAAGTATTTTACGCGGCCCACGATCTCGGAAAATTTGTGGTCGCTTTCTCTCCGTTCTCCTTTGTCGATTGCAGCCCGTGGATGGTCAGATATTGCACTAAGATACTGCCCTCGCTGGAAGAAGGCTGTGAATATATTTTGACTCATTTCAAAGACAAACGCTGAACCTTGACAGGAGGTCTTCATGCCGAATGAGATTTTTTTCTTCTCCGGAACCGGCAACTCACTGGCGCTGGCCAAATCGCTTGCCGGCAAGCTGGGCAATACCCGATTGACCAGAATCGCATATACCGATGACGCGGAAATTGTCTCCACCGCGGAGAAAGTTGGAATTATCTATCCGGTATACTCTTTCGGCATGCCAAAAATCGTGAAAGCCTTCATCGGTAAACTCAAAGTCCCCCCCAACTCATACGTTTTTGCCGTATGCAACTATGCCGGCATGTCCGGCAGCTCCATGAAGCAGACGCAAAAGGCGCTGGCGGCAGGAAATATTAAATTGAATGCCGGTTTCGGTCTGGTCATGCCCAGTAATTATCTGCCGTTCGGCGGCGCCGAGCCGGAAGAAAAATTCCAGAAAAAAGTAGGCCGAGCGGAAACCCGTTTGGAGCGAATCGCCGGGATTGTCAAAGCCGGAGAAAGCAGAAATATCGAAAATCCGTGGTACTTTCCATACTGGCTGACTGAACTGGCCAACCGGTACTTCTTAAAAAGCATCGTTAAAGAAGTAAAGAAGCTTCATGCGGATGACAAATGCACCGGTTGCGGACTTTGCACCAAGGTCTGCCCGACCGTCAATGTCCGGTTAGTTGAGGGAAAACCGCAATGGGGAACCAACTGCGAGTTATGTCTGGCTTGTCTGCAATGGTGTCCGGTACATGCCGTCCAGATGGGCAATATCTCCCCGGACCGCAAACGCTATCATCATCCTGACATCCAGGCAAAGGAACTGATTACTGACCGGGAATTTTAAGCAGCGCGCAATCGGAGACCCAGGCATCCGGATTCTCCGGACTGATAATAATTTTCTTGTCAGCGGTTTCCACCATGACGCAATCTTTATGACTGGCGCTGGTGGAATACATCCGGAATTTGCCGTATTTACGGTCCCAGAACAGCCCGGTAAACGCAAAAAGCCCGCCGTTGCCGCATAATCTGATGCCGCAGCAAATGCTTCCGGGAAGCCGGTAGCATTTCACTACCGGGCCGAATTGTTTACTGCCCCAATGATAGTTAACCGTCAACTTCAAGTCGTCGGATATCTCAAAGGAATCGGGCGCCCACAGGTAGCCTATGGCTGAACTTAACACAATAATTATTCCGCCCAACAACAGCGGTCGGATAAATATTGCGCCAATCAGAAGCCCCGCGGCCAGCAAAAAAACAAATCCGGTAATCCAACAAATGCACGCACTGGTTTTGACCGTATCCTGTTTCATTTTATCTCCCTCCTTCTGCGAATTATCAATTAATATATCCGGGAAGAATATGGAAACAAGCTGATATTGAAAAAGGGAATCTCGCCGGAGGTTAATCCGGCGAGGCGGAATTGGCTGAATTAAACTTATTTTACATAGAATGTTTTCAGCGGCGGAAAGCCGTTGAATTCCACCGAGCAGTAGCTGGTGGTATAAGCGCCGGTAGTCAGCCAGTACAGCCGGTCTCCGGCGGCCAGGTTCATCGGCATTTTGTAGAGATAGCTCTCATACATAATGTCCTGGCTGTCGCAGGTCGGTCCGGCAATGATGACATTGCCCATGTTGCTGCTGCGTTTTTCGCAGTAAATCGGGTATTTGATGCTTTCGTCCCAGGTTTCGATCAGGCCGTTGAACTTGCCGACATCGAGATAGAGCCAGCGGTCAACGTTCAGTCTGGATTTGCGCGAAACCAGGACGACTTCGCTGACCAGCACTCCGGCTTCGCCGGCCAGATACCTGCCGGGTTCCAGAATTATTTCCGGCAGATCTTCGCCGAAGTCTTCCTGGAGGTAGCGGGTGATTTCTTCAGAGTAAGATTCCATCGGATTGGTTTTAACCACATAATTCGCGGGGAAACCGCCGCCGAGATTGATCATCTTTAAAGAGATGCCTTCTTCAAGCAGGAAGTCGAAGATGTATTTGACTTTAGCGATTGCCGAGTCCCAAGTCCCGATATCGCGCTGCTGGGAACCGACATGGAAAGAGATTCCGTAAGGTTCCAGGCCCAGCTTCTTGGCTTGAATAACCAGGTCAATTGCCATATCCGGATGGCAGCCGAATTTTCTGGACAGCGGCCAGTCCGCCGTGTCGGAGCCTTCGGTCAATATCCGGAAAAACACTTTCGACCCGGGGGCCGCCTGGGACAGATTGATTACGTCCGCAGTGCTGTCGGTGGCAAACAGGCGGACGCCTTTGTCATAAAAATATTTTATATCATTAAGTTTTTTAATGGTGTTGCCGTAGCTGAGACGGTCAGGCGAAATGCCGAGCGACAGCACCCGGTCAAGTTCGTAGGTGGATGCAATATCAAAACAGGAACCTAGATCTTTTAACAGTTCAAGTACCTCAACCGCGGGGTTGGATTTTACCGCATAGTAGATTTTGGCATACGGAAAATGTTTTTTCAGGTATTCGTATTTCCGCTGGAATATATTCAGATTGATTATCAGACATGGAGTTTCATGCTTATCTGCTTCATCTTTGAATAAAGCCCAGTCTGTTTCGCTGTAATAATCTTGATAATCTACTAACACTGTTCGGATCCCCCTTAATTTTAATATTGTTCCTTTTACTGTTTTATAAAGAAAATTGGAGGCCCTTTTAATCATTTGCAAACAACAAACAAAAGAGCCTCCTCTTTATGAATAAATCATCAATGGGGATACGTCAAATGACTAAATAAAATTAAGGGCAAATTTTTTGAAAAAAAAACCAAAAAAAAACCAAAAAATATAGCCGGAAAACTTGATTCGATTAACTTTGACCGTCCGACCCGTCAAAATGCCGTAAATTCTATTTTTGCTGCAAGGTATTGTCTTGGAAACGTTTGACATAGACATGGCAATGGGGCGCGGAATTTTTACGGCTGTAATAATCCTGGTGATAATCCTCCGCCGGCCAGAATCTGCCGGCAGGTTCGATTGCGGTAACGGCGGCGATGCCGTTTTTCCGCAGGATTCCGATTAGTTTTTCGGCGGTCTGCTTCTGCTCGTCGTCCAGATAAAAGATTGCCGAGCGATATTGCTTGCCGTAATCCGGCCCCTGATGGTTCAACTGAGTCGGGTCATGGATTTCCAGGAAAAGCCTGGCCAAAGTCTCATAATCAACTTTTTTCCTGTCATAGACCACTTCGACGGCTTCGGAATGTCCGGTTTTGCCGGAACAGACTTCCTGATAGGTCGGATATTCCTTATTGCCGCCGATATAGCCGGAAGTGACCATCAGCACGCCGGGCGCTTTTTTCATCCAGTATTCAACCCCCCAGAAACAGCCGCCGGCAAAAATTGCCCGTCCGAATTTCCCGGAATTGACAGGTTCAAAAGTCATTGAAATCGAATTCACGCAATGCCGGGTGTTTTTCGGCGTCTGCATTTCCCCTTTGAACACATGTCCCAGGTGTCCGCCGCATTGCGCGCACATGATTTCGGTGCGCCTGCCGTCAGCATCTGTAACTTTTTTGACTGCTCCCGGCAGTTCGTCATCAAAGGCCGGCCAGCCGCATTCCGAATTGAATTTGTCGTCCGAACGGTATAATGGAGCATCACATTGACGGCAGATGTAAATGCCGCGTCTTGATTCATTGTTATATTTGCCGATGTACGGTCTTTCCGTGCCTTTATCCCGGATTACGTATTTTTCTTCCGGCGTCAGTTCGTTAAGTTTCATTTTCTTTACCTCCGTGGTGCGTTTTTTTACCGGTATCTGCACTTCCGCATGTTTCAAAAAGAAAGGCATCAGCGGACTGTTCCAGTAGGTCATACAGGCCTGGCCGTTTGCTTCGTAACCGGGATTTTGATTCAGCCAGTCCTCCAGTTGTTGTCTGGCTTCTTCATAATTAGATTTATTATATGAACCGCGAATGCCCAGCGCCGCGACGGTTCTTGCCGGACGTTCAATGACTTTCACCTCTTTGGTGTCTTTGTGCGGTTTGGCTCCGGCTTCGCTGCCGACATAAAACCGCATCACGCCCGGATTAATCTCCGCTTCCACCGGCAGCGTCATCGGAATATTTTCGGCTTTTATGTAATTGAACAGCCGTCTGAACAGGTTTTCATCGTCATCAAAGTAAGACTTCCTGCTTTCAGTGCTGAGCATTTTTCCCGCGGGAATGGTTTTTATTTCATATTCGCCGGACGGGGTTTGCTTGTAGATATCTTCATAAGCCATGATTTTTCCTCCAGACAGCATTAACGCCACCATTAAAAGAAGCATTACTCGAGCTTTCATAGCTGCTCCAATATTCGCCGCATGACAATTACGCAATTTATTTGCCTGTGCGGCAGTATTAAGGTTTACACAATTTGCTGCTATTATTATAGACGATAAAACCGGGAAACGCAAATGCGGTAGTCCAGCGCCGTCCGCGATTTGGACAATCCGAGCTTTTAGAGACTTGTTGAGCGGAACATTGTTCCGCAATGGCGGGCTTGCCCGCCTCTGGAGTCCCGCGACTGCGGGATCCGTGACAACCTGTTCCGATCCCGGTTGCGATCCCGCGCCTGCGGGACAACCCTCCCAATCAGGGCATCCGCCAGATTCCGAGCTTTTAGAGAGTGTCTGAACATCGGGGGTAACATTTTTCATTGTGCTTCCCGCCTGTTCTTCAATAACCGCTGACGCTCTTTTCTCGACATTTTGGAGAATCGTTGAGCAGAGGACTTAGCGGAAGACTGGGAGGACTGGGAAGACTGGGACTGAGAAAATACTGCGGAGTCCGACTCCGAGTGTTTAGAGGGCTCTTGAGCATATGCTTCAGCAGATTTTCCGGAGACACTCCCATTATTCCCATTATTCCCATCGGCTTCCGGCAACTCCGACACATTGGAGTGTCGTTGAGCGGAACGATTTTCAGTTTTTCAAACAACTCCGACACATTGGAGTGTCGTTGAACACAACGGATATCTGTTTTCAAAAGCCCAGAGTACCTCAAGCTTCCAGCTTGAGTGAAAATCACAAGCAAGATGCTTGTGGTACTTTCTCCGGCTACTCCGACACTCTGGAGTGTCGTTGAACACAACGGCTATCTGTTTTCAAAAGCCCAGAGTACTTCAAGCTTCCAGCTTGAGTGAAAATCACAAGCAAGATGCTTGTGGTACTTTCTCCAACTACTCCGATACTCTGGAGTGTCGTTGAACACAACGGCTATCTGTTTTCAAAAGCCCAGAGTACTTCAAGCTTCCAGCTTGAGTGAAAA
>CAIKZE010000155.1 GCA_903831825.1 uncultured Lentisphaeria bacterium
GAAGAAAACTGAAAAAAACTGAAAAAAACTGAAAAAAACTGAAAAAAACGGAAAAAAACGGAAGAAACACCAACAAAAAGCAATTTCGACTCCGGCAAAATTAAATGCTCAAAATCCGGCCAATATTAATGCGCGTTGACATTTCCTCTGAACTGTAATCACCGGGGTGATTATTAAGAATCCTTGACACTGTCGACAACGCTAATCCGGCGCTTTCGGCAATATCACTCAATTTGCAACTTTTGTTTTTAACTATACTCGCCATAGAAACATATTTCCTAGAAAGTTATTTGCTATAGGTGATAATAGTCTATTTTTTGACTTTTGTCAATAGGTAATTTTAAAAAATAGTTAAAAATCAGTAAAATAATATTTCCCCTGTCATTCATATAAAATGATAGTTCAAAAAGGCGTTTTTCAGGGTTCATTGAGCTTATTATCCCCGTTGGGTTGACAAAACTGCTATATATGTAGGGACAATTAGGAATTGAAAATGAAAGAATAGCTGCCTTTTTCTGGAAATTCAGGATTGGATTAACTTTATGGAAAAATTATTTACAATTACAGACGAGCGACGGCACGCCCCCTGGGAACGCCGGTCTCCGTACCGGCTTTTTCAAGAAACGCATCATATATGACTGAAATGAGAAACAGCCTGCCGGTACGGAGACCGGCGTTCCCGGGAAAAATGGAAAGTGTGGAATCCGGATTTAAAACGGAAATCATGTTTTCTCTGTGTCTCCGTGCCTCTGTGGTAAAAATAGTTCTGTTCAACGGCTGTCTAAAGTCTCGGAGTGGGGACAGAATTGAAAATTGAAAATTGAAAATTGAAAACTGTTGTGTTCAATTGCTATCTAAAGTCTCGGAGTGGGGACAGAATATAAAGAATGTGAATAGTGAATAGTAACTGGTGACTGGTAGAAATTAAAAAAAAGGATCGGGTTATGGGTTTAAATGGGAAAAAAATTCTGTGCCTCTGTGTCTCTGTGGTTAAAAACGGTTCTGTTCAACGGCTATCTAAAGTCTCGGAGTGGGGACAGAATTGAAAGTGGAAAATTGAAAGTGGAAAATAAAATAACAACAAACTCAAACGGGTCTCTAAAACTCGGAGTGATCCACAGATGACACAGATGAACGCAGATGTTAAAAACGGAATGTTATGTTCAACGGGTCTCCAAAAGCTCGGGATGCTTTGCTCCGTATGTGTCCAAAATGTCCGGAACAGTATGCCAGTTTTGCCAAAACTGGCAGGGGAAGGCGTTTTTGGCAAAAACGCCATACCACGGCCAAGCAACCCAGTGGGGTGTCCAAAATGTCCAAAATGTCCAAAATGTCCAAAATGTCCGACCTGCCCGAGCCGAACGCGAAAAGAGTATGTGTCCAAAATCAGCGCAGAAGGTGTCCAAAATGTGTAAAATAAAGATTTCTCTGTGTCTCTGTGCCTCTGTGGTTAAAAGGATTTTGCTCAACCGGACTCCAGAGTCTCGGAAATGCCGGACAAATTTCATGGGGCTTATGGGGTTTATGGGTTGCGGCTACTGGCCGGGAAGAGAATGAGAGTAATGGGAATAATGAGAAGTATGAGAAGTATGAGAAGTATGGGAAGTATGGGAAAGGATGCCTGGAATGAGGGGGTAGTGTCCAAAATGAATTGGACGCGAGAAAAGTTGAAAGCGTTTGTGCTGAATTGGTCTCCAGAGTCTCGGAGTGTTCAACAAAGTATGGGTGTCCAAAATGGGCGGTGGGGGTGTCCAAAATGTCCGACCTGTCCGACCTGTCCGAGCCGTCCGTCTCGGACAGGGAAATGGTACGTGTCCAAAATATGCTCAGAGGCTGTCCAGAATGTGTAAAATAAAGATTTCTCTGTGTCTCCGTGACTCTGTGGTTAAAAGGATTTTGCTCAACCGGACTCCAGAGTCTCGGAAATGTTTTGCACCACGGGCAGCGCGTCCGCTGAAGCAGCGGAAGCCGGCCTCACCGCCCTGCCCTGATGCTCAGTTGAATAATGGAGACTCTATGATGGAACAGTACCGTTTACTCTTTATTCTTTTGCATCACGCCTTTGGCCCATTCGGGGGCTCCGGGATAAAGGGTGAGCGTCTGGCTGTCCTCGCCGAAGTCCTTGCGGGTGTACAGCCTTACCGGGGCGGTTCCGGGTTCGTATATGCCAATCTCTTCGGCGGCGGCTTTGGTCAGATCAATGATTCTGCCGTCAACATAGGGGCCGCGGTCATTGATGCGCACCACCACGCGCCGTTTGTTGCGCTCATTGACCACCAGCACGATGGTGCCCAGCGGCAGGGTTTTATGCGCCGCGGTATAAAACGGCCCCGGCAGAAACCATTCGCCGGAGGCCGTGCGCTGGAGGTAGAAGCCTTTGCCGTAATACGAAGCGAGGCCGCTTTCACAGTAGTACCATTTGCCCCAGTCAAAAGCGGGAGTGCAATAGTGGTAGTAAAGTCCGCCAAGGACCAGGATGAATATCAGAAACATCCGTCTGGCGGCAACGGAAGCATCGCATCTTTTGCCGACCAGTTCCCCGATCCGCCAGGGGATGATGAAAATGAAACGGATGATTTTGCCGGTGCCGCGAAAAAAATCGGCCACCGCCCGGCAGAACTTCTCGCAAACCTCGATTTTGCCGATCGCGCCCCAGGTTTCCGCAATGGCGGTAAGCGTAAACGCGATAAGCGTAACAGTCAGTTTAACGGTAAAACGACTCAACAGCCAGATGACTTTGGCGGTAAAATCGATTATCGGCATTATGCTGCCGCTTTTCTTCGCATTGTTATCGGACATCAGCGCTCCATTTGCATTTCAGGTTCATTCCGGCGGTACCTCCGGCACCAGATCCTCGGTTATTTTCCGGATGGCGTCGGGTTCGGCCAGAATAAGCAGACAGTCGGCCGGCTCAATGACGGTATTGCCTTTCGGCACCAGGAAACGCTCGTCCCGCCGGATAAGCATGATCAGGGTGTCCGGCGGCAGACCAAGATCAGCGATCCGTTTGCCGACCGCCGGAGAAAATTCCGTAATTTCGATTTCGCTCATGTCGCTCCGCAATGCCTCGGTGCGTTCAAATTCCAGCGGGGAACGGGTCCTCGGAGTAACCCGCTTGTTGAGCCCCAACACATTGGCGACAAACATCAGCGACCTCCCCTGCACCAGCACCGACGACAGCACGATAAAGAAAACCAGATTGAATATTTGTTTAGAGTTACTGTATCCGGCGATCATCGGGAACGTTGCCAGCATAATCGGGGCTGCTCCCCGCAACCCGACCCATGAAATGAAAAGTTTCTGACGAAAATCAAATCCGCTGCCGACAGCAGAGATGAATACCGACACCGGGCGGGCAATCAGCATCAGGAACAGCGCCAGCAGCAGGCCGGGAAAAACCACGCGGGGCAAGGGCAGTTCCGACGGAAACACCAGCAAGCCCAGCACCAGAAACATGGCGATCTGCATCAGCCAGCCGATTCCGTCATGAAATTTAACAAGGCTGTTCTTATAGAGGAAATCGCTGTTGCCGATGATAATGCCGCAGACATAGACCGCCAGGAAGCCATTGCCGCCAATCCAGCCGCTGATGCCGAAAGTGAGCAATACCGTGCCGATGCCCAGCACATGATAGAGCCCGTCATAGTTCAACTTCAATTTATTAAACACCCATGGCACACTTTTGCCGATGATAAACCCGACGCTTGCGCCGAAAGACATTTCTATTAAAAAATCCGGAATCATGTGCAAATAAGAGACATGAGGATTTTTCAGCATGTCAAGCATGAAGATGGTAAGAAAGACCGCCATCGGATCATTGCTGCCGGATTCCAGTTCCAGCAACGGCTGCAGCCGTCCGCGCAGTCCGACGCTTTGAGACCGGAGTATGGTAAATACCGCCGCCGCGTCAGTTGACGAAACAATCGCGCCAAGCAGCAACCCCTCTTTCAGCGGGAAATTCATTACATAGTGGGCAAACAGCCCGACCAGCAGAGCAGTCAGCAACACGCCGGCGGTCGCCAGCGAAATCCCGCAACTCAAGACGGGGCGGATCGTTTTCCAATGGGTCGAAAGTCCGCCGGAAAACAGGATAAACGCCAGGGCGGCGGTTCCGATTAAATATGACACCCCGGCATCATTAAAGGCTATTTTACCGGGGCCGTCAGCGCCGGCAAACATGCCGATAGCCAGAAACAGCAGCAATGACGGGATATTGAAATGCTCGGACAATTTATTGGCCAAGACACTCATTATCAACAAAATTGCCACAATGCAGAAAATATGATAATATTGAAACTCAAGCATTATTAATATCGCTTCCGTCTAAATGCTTTTTGTGCCGAAATAAATCCTTATGGAGACATTACCACCATGAGAGATTTATGCAAATTTAAAATCAAGCGGATTATTTAAGAATTACGTTGCCGTTGTAGTTGAGATCCAAGACCGTGCGCGCATCCCCGCTCTCCTGGGCTTGTATCATCGCGCTGCGCAGCACACTGAGCATAAACATCATTTTTTTACGGGGAACAAAGGCCTTATATTGCTTTTCCCTGAACGAGAGAATGCAGGTCAACTGCTCCGTATTCCTGACGCTGATCGCGGAAATTTTGATGTCCGGAAAATTTCTGATCGATAGCATGACCATGTCCAGCGCCGATTCTATTTCCGGGATTTCCATGCCGTCCCGCACGCCGTTTTTCAGGTCGAGCCCCAGAATCACCGGCATATCATTATTGATATTGTTGCAATACTGTTTCTGCATCACCACACAGTTTTCATCCACCACCCATTGCGAACGGCTGCTGATCAGAAAAGCCCGCGGGATGCGTTCCACGATCGAGATTTGCAGAATATCCGGCAGCTTGCGGGATAATGTGACGTCTTCAATGTTCGAAATCTTGGCTATAAGGCACGCTCTCAACTCATGCAAGTCAGAGCTGAACAAATTGTCGCGGCCGATAACCATGCCAAGCTTTTCGGCAATAAGTTTTGACTGTCCGTTCCACCAGCCGGAACTGCTGACTTCAATGCTTTTGACTATAAAATGATCATTCTTCGAAAAAAGCGTCTTGAACGCGGATTTGAAAGAAAAGAAGCCTGCGGCAATAATTACAGCCAACCCCAGCAGAAATAATGAAACCCGGATTAATTTCTGCCGGTCTTTCTTATTTTTCGGTTCATTTTTCGTAGCATTACTTGCAGCCATCTTATCCAATCTGACAATATTTTACTATTTCTGATTAATATAGCAGGACAAATTATTTTTTACAGCCCCAAAAAGAGTTTGATTTGCAGTTTTCATTTATCCTCTCGGATCGAAAACCTTGCGCAGGCCTTCGCCGGTAAAATTAAATGCGCATACCGCGACAAACAGGGCCACGCCGGGACACAGGGTCAGATGCCAGTAAGCGAACGGATCATCAAACGCCTGCCGCAGCAAACCGCCCCAACTGGCCGTCGGCGCCTGCACCCCGAATCCCAGGAAACTGAGTCCGCTTTCCGCCAGGATGGCGCCGGCGACGCCGAATGAAAACGTAATCAGGATCGGGCCGGAAATATTGGGCAGCAGGTGAAAAAGCATAATCCGCCACACCGGCAGACCGATGGCCTCGCAGCTCTGGACATAAGGCAGCGCCCGGTTTTTAAGCACTTCCCCTCTGACCAGTTGGCAGAGACCGATCCAGCCGGTTAAGCCGATTACGCCGATAACCACCAGAATCGACTGCTCAAATTTCCAGGTAATCATCATCGACATCAGGATCAGCAGCAGCAGAAAAGTCGGGAAACAAATGATAATCTCGACTAAACGCATCAGGACGATATCCAGTTTTCCCCGGAAATATCCGGCAAACAAGCCGATCATGGTCCCGATCACCAGTTCAAGCATTGTCGCGAAAATCCCCACCGCCAGCGATACTCTGCTGCCGTAAACCATCCTCGACAGAACATCACGGCCAATCTGGTCAGTACCCAGCCAATGCCGCGTCGAAGGTTTCTCATAAGGCGCGCCGATAAGTTCATAGGGACCGAACGGAACCAGCGCAAAAATCGCATATTCGCCGGATTTCAACGATTGGACATCAGCCCGCCAGTCTTTTTTATCCACGCGGGGCGAGAACATGAAAAAAGGGATGACCAGCAATATTATCACGAAAAAAAAGGCCGTGCGGAAGGCCCTGTTGTTCTTACGGAAAAATATGCAAACAATGCAAAGAAGCGGAGTCAGCAGCAGAGAATAATTAAAGACCTTTTCCACCAGCGATTCAATACTGTCCGGAGAAAAAATGAAATAGAGAAACGGAAAAGATAAAGTCCCGGCACGATAAATCAGCAGGGGCCGTCCGTTGGCGATCAGCGGGGCCAGCAGCGCGATGCTCACCATCAGCACGATCCCGACCAGTCCGGTTATCGCCAGCGAGTCGCTTTTGAACCGGCTCCATGCTGCCGCCGCATAAGAAATGTCAGGTTTATTGTTGTTGATCGGCGTATCCATCATTCCTCATAAATTACCATTTTCGATAGATTAATTAAACAGCCGGTCCAGTTCCTGAATTAGATTAGGGGTAAACTTTATTCTGCTTTCCGGTTGTTTAAGCGCCTGGATATCCCAGAACGCGACCTCATCTATCTCCTCTTTCTGGAAATTAAAAGGCCCCGCGCTGACTGTGCTGAAAACCCGGACATTCTCCGATTCGATATCATTGCGGATTCTGGAATCAAACAGGAATTTCAGCGGAGTGGTTTCCGGGAGGCCGAGTTCTTCAGTCATTTCGCGGACGGCAGCCTGTTCGTAGGTTTCGCCGGGCATAACATGCCCGCCTACCGCAGTATCCCATTTGCCCGGCTGAATATCCTTGTTCATGGAACGCCGCTGCAACAGGATTCTGCCGTCGGGGTGATAAACAACCACATGCGCCGTCCGATGTATGAGTCTCGGATTGCCGTGACATTCGCTGCGTCTGGCAGTGCCGGTCAGACAGTCGTGTTCGTCAAATATTTCGAATATTTCATCCTGCGTCATGCGTTGTCGCCGTTTTTTTTATCTTTGCCGTTTTTTTTCCGGGAAGCCGGTTTTTCGGCGGCTTTAGACTCAGGAGCCGCGTCTTCATATTCCGGAAAGAAAAGCAGCTTCTGGTTATCCAGTTTGGCCCTTACCGCAACCGCGCCGGAGAAGTAACCTTTAAGAATATCCTCCGCCAGCGGATCTTCCAGCAGCCGCTCCACGGCACGACGGAGCGGCCGGGCGCCGTATTCCGGCTCATAACCTTTTTGAATCAGGAATTCGAGAATCTCATCATCCAGGATGAGTTTCAAGCCTTTATCCGCCATCCGGTCTTTGACCTTTTGAGTTTCAATGCTGACGATACTCAGCAGATCGGCACGGTCAAGTTTGCGGAAAACTATCACATCGTCAACCCGGTTGATGAATTCCGGTTTGAAAAACTTTTTAGCAATATCCAGCAGCCGTTCGCGCGATTTTTCCGCGTTAGCAACTTCGCCGCCGCTGAAGCCCAGCGCCCCGCTGCCTTTAACCAGCGACTCCGCACCGATATTGCTGGTCATGATAATAACCGTATTGCGGAAATCAATGCGGCGGCCCAGAGAATCCGTCAACTTGCCTTCTTCCAGTATCTGCAACAGCATGTGCATAACGTCCGGATGCGCTTTTTCGACTTCATCAAACAGCACGACAGAATAGGGGCGGCGACGGACGCGTTCAGTAAGTTCTCCGCCTTCACCGTGACCGATATATCCGGGAGGCGATCCGACCAGACGGCTGACATTGAACTTTTCCATATACTCGGACATGTCAATCTGAATGATGGAGTCGGGGTCGCCGAACATAAACTCCGCGAGCGACTTGGCCAGCAGCGTTTTGCCGACGCCGGTCGGTCCCAGGAAAATAAACGAACCGATGGGACGCGCCGGATTTTTCAAATCAGCCCGCGATCTGCGAAGCGCCCTGGAAATAACCGACACAGCTTCGTCTTGTCCGACGACTGTCTTTTTGATTTCACTTTCCATCCGCAACAGTCTGGCATTCTCGCCCTCTTCCATCTGCTGAACAGGAACCCCGCACAGTTTGGCGATTATCTCAGTAATTTCTTTGACGGCAATCACCGGGACTTTTTCAGAGGAATTCTTTTTCCATTCCTCTTTTACCTGCTGCAATTTAGCCGTCAGTTCCCGCTCTTTATCGCGAAGATGCGCGGCATCTTCAAATTTCTGATCCGCAATGGCTTTTTCTTTCTGACTGCAAAGCTGCTGCATTTCCTGTTCAATCGCGGCGGTGTCCGGCGGCGGTGTGACATTGGAAATTCTGGCGCGGGCGCCGGCCTCATCCATTACATCAATTGCCTTGTCCGGCAGAAACCGGCCGGTAATATAACGGTTGGACAGGCGGACGGCGGCATCCAGCGCCTCGCCGGTATATTTCACATTATGATGCTTTTCATAAGTTGCCTTCAAGCCATTGAGGATTTTGATCGTATCCTCGACTGACGGCGGTTCAACGATGATCGATTGAAATCTGCGTTCAAGGGCCGCGTCTTTTTCGATTCCCTTGCGGTATTCGTCCATCGTCGTTGCGCCGACGCATTGAAGCTCGCCGCGGGACAGCGCCGGTTTGATGATATTCGCCGCATCCATCGCGCCTTCCGCGCCGCCTGCCCCGACAATGGTATGGAGTTCGTCAATAAACAGAATTACTTTGCCCGAATTACGGACTTCGTCAATCACAGCTTTAATCCGCTCTTCAAACTGGCCGCGATATTTGGTGCCGGCCACCATTAACGGCAGGTCAAGCGCGAAAATCATTTTATCCGCCAGCAGAGCAGGAACAGTCCCGCCGGCGATCGCCTGGGCAAGCCCCTCCAGAATAGCAGTCTTGCCGACCCCGGCTTCCCCGATCAAGACGGGATTATTTTTTGTCCGGCGGCACAATACCTGAATCACCCGCTCAATTTCATTCTTGCGCCCGATCACCGGATCCAGTTCGCCTTTCGCCGCCATCTCCGTAAGATTGCGGCCGAAAGCGTTAAGCGCGTTTAATGGTTCGGAAGCATCTCCCGCCGCCCCTGAACTGCTGCCTGGAGAAAAAGATTCTTCCCCATTTTCGTCCGGTTCCGGCAGATAATCTGAATCGAGCGCCTTAATCACTTCCTTGCGCACTTTCTCAACATCTATTTTCATGTTGGCAAGAATTTTAGCGGCGGCGCTTTCGCCCTCCCGCAACACCGCCAGCAATAAATGTTCAGTACCGATAAAATTGTAATTCATGGATTTGGCTTCAGTCGCGGCCATAATCAGCACACGTTTCAATCTCGGAGTAAAAGGAACTAATCCCTTCTGCTTGGTCGGACCGCCGACGCCGCAAACTTTTTCCACTTCAAGCCTTAATTTGTCGAGATTGAGATTCATCGATTTCAAAACGGTTACGGCCACGCCCTCGCCCAATGCGATCAGGCCAAGCAACAGATGTTCGGTTCCGACGTAATCGTGATTGAAGCGTTCAGCTTCTTTCTGCGCCAGAACCAGCACATGCTTAGCCCGCGGGGTAAAGTTCTGCATCCCTGCATTAAAATCATCTGCTTCGGACATAATTAACTCCTGGCTGAAACTATATTACTGATTAAAAATCTCAACTAAACATTATCTCCGGAATAATATATATCCGGAAGAAGATTTTCAAAGGACAAGAAACTGACAAATTATACGGATTAACGGCAAAAAAAAACTTCACTCCCCGAAGAGAGTGAAGTATTGGCCTGGACAGGATCAGTTAAAAAGCTTGGAGTACTTGTCAATGTTAGCTTTGTTAACCAGCACATAGCGAATGTCAAAAGCTTTCTGAGGATCAGACGGAGGGGCGTCTTCAGTGAATTTGGCATCCGGGCTGATGGTAATAACCGCAGTAATTAAATCGCGTTTTATTGAATCAGCAATGCCGCGCAGATCCGCCGCTCCCATAAGCAACACTTTCGGACGTTTTGCGGAATCCATAACCCACAACTTCATTTTGTTGTTATCTCTCGGCAAGCCGATAGTGGAAAGAATAACCGTACAATCAGGATGCTTCTGGACTGCATTGTCAAAATCTTTTGCGGTCATAGTTTCAAAGAGCGGCATATCCATCATTTCAGGAGCGCCTTGCGGAACTTTAGGCGGATTGGCCAATTCAACAGTATCAACCTGAATATCCGCTTTGCCGCCCATGCCTTCCTTGATGGCGTCAACAAGAACATTGACGCGAGGATCTTTGCTGAAATTTCTTTCCGCAATCACAAGGATTTTCTGATCAGCAAAATTCTTTGCAATATATTTTCCAATAACGTTTCCCTGGGACGCGTAATATCTGTCTTCAATTTGTCTGAATTGTTCTGCGCCGCCGCTACCGAAAACCCCAGTTTTGTACATCATCATGAAGCCGCAAACCACAACGATAATCAGCAGGGCAATCGCAACAGGTTGAGCATTCGGATTGGTTTTTTGTTTTTTAGAGCATACGATCATTCCAATCAATGCAATAAACATCACGATACCGATTAAGACTAAACTTAGGTCCATACATCCCCCTTTAATTAATTTTACTGACTATTTTACAATATTACGAACGAAAGCAAATACAAATATTAAATTACAAAATTTTTATATTTGCTTGAGAGTACCGAGTTCGTGAAGTCATCCATCAGTGCGTGAGTATTCGCGGCGATATGAAAATCTCCGTGTTTTCTCTTTTCCTCATTATATTCAAGCCTGAAATGGAGCGTCAAATAGCTTTCGTCTTGTCAGGCAA